>JAFCZD010000128.1 GCA_019314525.1 Deltaproteobacteria bacterium | reverse complement strand
ATCGGCTGCTCGAGTCGCTTCCCCTATTACATGAACACCTACGGTTTTCACACGATCCATGGCCGCGCACCCACGGTGGCCAGCGGCCTGAAGATGGTGCGCCCAGAGCTCTGCGTCTTTGTGGTCACCGGCGACGGTGACGGGTTGAGCATGGGCATCAGCCACCTGCTGCACACCATGCGCCGCAACATCGACGTGAACATCCTGCTCTTCAACAATCAGATCTACGGTTTGACGAAGGGGCAATACTCACCCACCTCAGAGCAGGGCAAACGCACCAAGTCGTCGCCTCTAGGCAGCATCGAGCGCCCGATGGAGCCCGTGCAGCTGGCCTTGGCGCAGTTACAAACGGTCTTGCGCCGAGCGGTGGAGCATAAGGGCACGTCCTTCGTGGAGGTGCTTCAGAACTGCAATATCTTCAACGACAAGGCCTTCGACGCCTACGCGCTGAAAGGCGCCCGCGCAGAAGGCACAGTGGTGCTCGAAGACGGCGAGCCGCTGATCTTTGGCAAGGCACACGACAAGGGTGTGCGCTTGTGCGGCCTGAGGCCCGAGATCGTCAACCTCGCCGAGGTGGATGAGGGTGACCTTCTAGTGCACGATGAGGCCCACCCGGACACGAGTTTGGCGGCGCTGCTAGACCGCATGACGTATCCGGATTTCCCTGTGCCCGTGGGTGTCTTCCGCGCGGTACAGCGCGCAACCTACGAAGAGCTGCTGCAAGCTCAGATCGACGACGCGCAGCAAGAGCGTGGTGTGGGAGCACTGGAGCAGCTCCTACAAGGCGGCGACTCTTGGCGCGTGGAGTGAGCGCGGCAAAACCCACGGCATCGTTCGGAAGGCTCTTCCGTATGTCCATGGCCAGAGAAAAAGGAAGACAACGCCAACAGCGGACATGAGCGTGCCGACCCAATCAAGCACCGTGAAATCTTGGCTGCCCTCGTGCTGTGCTTTTACCATCAGTCCCTCCCCAGCGAGGACGCTAGAGGTTGATCCCCTTGAGCACCACGTCGCCTTGAGCCACGCCAAGATCCGCGGCGATAATCGAGCACTTGGCCTTGAGCAAGAAGAAGATCTCGTGGCTGTCACCAGAGAGGCTCTCGTAGTTTCCCTGGCCCTTGGCCAGGGTGAACTCCGACTCATCAAGGCGCCTGCGAAAATCCTCGCTACAGAGCCTTAGGATCGTCCCTGGTGCGTCCGACCCAGAGGAGACGATGGTGGCCACTTCGTCGAGGCCCGCCTCCACGGCGTCTTCAGCGGTGGCGTCGTTGATGATCGGGGAGTCCCGTACAACGTAGGTCACTTCTTTTCCTAGGACCTCGATGAGCAGGCGGTCAAAAACTGTCTCACCGGCATTGTCGCCAATATAGAGCACCCTCGACACGGCGCTCAAACGATCGCGGAACGCGGGGTAGTCTGAAATGGCCAGATCTTGATGTTTGACCTGCTCCAATGTGGCGTCGATATCGAAGCTGCCCGTGGGGCCAAAGTCGATAATATTGCCAGCGATGGCGTACCTGATCGCGGTGAAGAGTTTGTCGTCTGAGCCTTCGATCTCCGCCTTCACAGCGGAGTATCGCGCGAACGCCTCTCGCGTGCTCTCACGCTTGAGCTCGCGAAAGGGGTCAGGGTTGCCCGTGACCTCCATCACCTTGCGGTAAACGAGTCGTCCGGTCTCAGGAGGGGTGATCTCCAGGGACATCTCGCTCACTAGGGCACCCAGCTCGTCGAGCACCTGCTTGTGGAGCTTTTCGTCGTCAGTCGCGATGCGGCTGGCGCGGAGCGCTTGGTGGAAAAAACAGGGGATGCATTCGAGATAGGATTTCATACAGAAGTGCCCTTATGAGCCGGGACGAAAGCGCTTGGCGTCGATATGATATTTGCGCACCCGCAAGCCCATCTTGCGTGCGCTGATCTCCAGCATGCGCGCCGCTTCCGCCATATTTCCAGCGCAATCCTTCAGCGCGTCGGTGACGATGTCTCGCTCCACACGGTCGAGGGTGGCTTGGAGGCCAACTCCAGGGCGGGTCCCGCTGGCTTCAGCCGTCTGGAGTGTTGGCGGTAAATCGTGGCCATGGATGACCCCTCCGTCGCTCATCAGCACCGCTCGCTCGATACAGTTTTCGAGCTCACGCACGTTGCCGGGCCAATGATAGGCGGTGAGCAAGTCGATGGCGCTGGTGGCGATACGACGGATAGGTTTTCCGTTGGCCTCGCCAAAACGATGGGCGAAGCGATCGGTGAGGCGGGGGATATCCGGCAGCCGCTTGCGCAGGGGTGGCACGTGGATGGGAAAGACGTTCAAACGATAGTAGAGGTCCTCGCGAAAGTCGCCCCTGGTGACCAACGCCTGCAGATCTCGATTGGTGGCGACGATCACCCGCACATCGACGCTTAAGGTCTCGGTGCCGCCCACGCGCTCGAATTGGCGCTCCTGCAGGACCCGCAGCAGAAACACCTGGGTCGCAGGTGGGATGTCGCCGATCTCGTCGAGGAAAATCGATCCCTTGTGCGCCAACTCGAAGCGCCCCTTGCGCGCGTGCACAGCTCCGGTGAAGGCGCCCTCTTCGTGACCAAAGAGCTCGCTCTCAAGCAGCGAGTGTGGCAGCGCAGCGCAGTTGACACGCACGAAAGGCCCTTTAGTGCGCGAGCTGTTGTCGTGGATCGCCTGAGCGATCAACTCCTTGCCGACGCCACTCTCCCCAAGGATCAACACCGTGGCGTCGCTGTGGGCCACCCGCGCCACCAACTCCATCACAGGCTGCATCACTCGAGAGCGCCCCACCATCTCGGGTGCTCGAAACGTCTCTTCGCCTTCTGCGCCGTGCAAACGCTGGAGCTGCTTTTCATGGCGGCGGTCATTGCGCATATTGCGCCGGAGAACAGCGGTGGGGGCAAGCATCGCGGCGATGCTGGTGAGCAGCACCTCGAGGGCTGCGAGGGTTGATGCATCAACGCTTGGGGTGGCTGCCCCTAGGGTGCCTACCACCTCGTCGTCAAAAAAGATTGGCACGCAAATGAACGCTTGGTCGTTTCCATCCACCAGCGCTCCCGTGCGGTTGAGCATCGACGCTTCACGTTGAATGCTCGGCACCACCATGGGCGTGCCCGAGGCGAGCACTCGCCCTGTGACACCTTCTCCAGGGCGATAACGCCCTGCCCGTCGCTGCTCCGAAGATAGCCCTGGCGCAGCATCCACAACGGTCTCGGCGCCGGCGGCGTCGAGAAGCGTTATGTACGCTGGCGTCAGCCCAAGGGCCTTGCCGAGGAGCTCCAACACGGGTTCCAAGGACTCGGCCCGCGCCTCACCAGCGCCCAAGAGCTGGGCTACCTGATGGAGAACGTCGAGCTCGGTAGAATCGGACAAGGGCAGGCTCCTGAGCAGCGGGGCTGTCCCGCTTCGGCACGAAGAATGCCGGATCGAGGGCAGGCTGTCTATTCTCACAGCTGGTAGAGGCGCTTTGGGTGCAGCGCTAGCCCTCGGCCACAGACTCACGGGCCTCAAGAGAGATGCCCTCGAGATCTAGCTCGGGCAACACACGGGCAGGTTCACCCACCTTGAAGGGATCGGCAGCATAGGCTTCGAGGCCCATCTCCGCCCGGTCGAGCCCCATATACTCGTCCTCCTCACTCACCCGCAGCCCGATGACCTTGTCGATGAGCCACCAGGTGGCAAAAGAGAAGGTGAGCACGAAGGTCCCTGTGGTCACGACGCCCAGGGCTTGGGCTTCCAGGAGCTGGATACCACCGCCAAAGAAGAGACCGTTGCCAACGTCAGCCACAAAGCGCGCCTCAGCAAAGAAACCCACGGCGAGGGTGCCCCACACGCCGCCCACCAGGTGCACGCTGATGGCCCCCACTGGATCGTCCACCTTCACCCGATCGAAGAGCACCACCGCAAAGACAGCCAAGATTCCAGCGATGAAGCCAATGATGAGCGCCGATTGGCTCGAGACAAAGGCACAGGGAGCGGTGATCCCTACCAGCCCCGCGAGAGCGCCGTTGATCATCATCGAGAGGTCAAAGGTCTTGGTGCGAAAATAGTTGAGAAGCAGCGCCCCCACCACACCGGCCATGGAGGCGATCAAGGTCGTCATCGCGACGTGAGCGATGGCCGTAGCGTCCGCCGCCATGGTGGATCCGGCGTTGAAACCAAACCATCCGAGCCAGAGAATGAAGCCGCCAAGAGTCGCCAGAGACATATTGTGTCCGGGTATTGGCCTGATCTTTCCATCCGCATCGTATTTTCCACGGCGAGCGCCGAGCATCAAGGCCCCTGCCAAGGCAGCCCAACCGCCAAGGCTATGAACCTGGGTGGAGCCAGCGAAATCCCAGAAGCCGCTCTTCGCCAGGAAACCACCGCCCCAGATCCAATGACCCACGATGGGGTAGACGAGGGTGACCAGCACCAACGAAAAGAGGATGTAGGCGCCGAAGCGGATGCGCTCAGCGACGGCCCCCGAGACAATGGACGCTGCGGTCATGGCGAAGCACGCCTGAAAGAAGAATTTCGCCTCCAAGGGCACACCAGCCCAGTTGAGGGACGAAAAGAGCCCCTTGTAGGCATCACCCATGGCAGGGGAGTTGTCCGCGCCAGTGAGGAACGCTCCGCCGAGACCCGCGAAAGCGTTGCCATCGGCGAACATCAAACCAAAACCAAGGGCGTAGAAACCCAAACCAGCAAAAGCTGCCACTGTGAAGTTCTTGGCGAGAATACTCACCGCGTTCTTGCTGCGGCAAAGCCCAGTCTCCAGCAGCGCAAAACCTGCATTCATGAAAAAGACCAAGGCGCCGCAAATGACGACCCAAACGGTATCGAGCATCACCTTGAGCGTGGGATCGAGGCCTGTGGCCATGGCGGTGTGGGCATAGAAAAGAGCGAAACCTGCGGCTAGAGCCGCGACAACATGTCGACGAATCACCTGCGCCTCCTTGATTGCGCCAACGCAAAGCAAGTCGCGCGCCAACACGGAGTTGCGCTGCAGCCCCTGAAATAATGAAACTTTCTAGAGGGAGAGCTAGAGGGATGGACGACATTTAGGTAGGAACGTTGATGAGAACCTACGGATTTGTACGTGCTGAAGCAGGCGGCAAGCCAACATAGAAGGTCGCCCCCTCGCCTTCTCTGCTCTCAACCCAAATCTGGCCACCATGAGCCTCCACCACATGACGACAGAGGGTCAGTCCAAGACCGGTGGACATCTCGATGCCTGCGCTGCGTGACTCCACCTGCCCAAACTTCTCGAAGATCTTGTCGTGGTATTCGGCGGGGATCCCCTCACCCGTGTCTTGAACAGCCATCATCACCCACTCCATGGGGCAACGCTGAGCATCATCCACACAAAGCAGCGTTCGCACCGTGACGCGTCCTTGCTCTGGGGTAAACTTGAGCGCGTTGGCCACGAGGTTGGCGATGACACGGTCGATGAGCTCATGATCGAAGTGCATGGCTGGCAAATCTGAGGAGAGCAGCGTCGTGACCTGCACCCCCCGAGATCGCGCCAGTGGGCCCAATTGTCGCACAGCCGCGCGCACATGATCATTCAATGAGGCAGGGATTGGCTTCAAACGAGCTCGCCCCGCCTCGAAGCGCGACAGCTCAAGCAGGCTGTTGACCAGCACCAACACTTCGTCGGTGGTCTGGATGGCATGCTCCACAGTGCGCACGCCGGTGAGCGCCAAGTCCTCCTTGTCGAGCAACTCCTGGAGCGTCAGCTGGATCACCTGCACTGGATTGCGAAGGTCGTGAACCACCATGCGGTTGAGGTCTTCACGCAGCTGTTCGTTCTCGGCCACCGCCATGGCGTTGGCCACCGCGCCGCCGACCGACTTTGCCAAGGTCTCGAGGACAAGACGGTCATCTGCGTCAAACGCGGTCTTCGAGCTACTCTGCACCACCAACGCCCCCACTGCTTGATCACCAGCCGCGAGGGGCACAGCAAGGACACTCTGAACACCATCCATCAGCTCAGCGCCGGGCTCCAGCTCCTCATCCCCATCGACCTGCAGTGGGCGTCCAGAGTTGACAACCCTTCCCACCAGACCGCGGCCCAAAGGACGTAGGTCACCGGGCTGATGGAGTAGCTCATGCTTCGACGCCACTGCACGCAACACAACGTTGCGCCCCTCGCGCAAGAACATGGCAACAACAGGGTAACCAAAACGGTCGTGAATCTCCCGGGTGACATCAGGGATAATTTGCGAAAGGTCCACCGATTGGGTCGCGAGGCGAGCGACGTCGTTGATGAGCAGCAGCTGCTTCCAGCGGCGGCGCTGCCCCTCGAAGAGGCGCGCGTTTTCGATCGCCTGAACCACATAGCCCGATACCGTCTCGGCGAGACGTTCGTCTCCAGGGCTGAAACGGTCGGGATCGGTATGCTCGATCACCAAGGCGCCGAGGGTCTCACCTTGAGATTTGAGTGGCACGCTCAGGTGTGAGTGAATGCCCGCCACCACATGGTGATAAGCCATGTGCGTAGAGACATCACCCAAGCGTAGGTTGTTGCCTGTGGCGATGGTCTCGCCCACGAGCCCATCACTGCTCTCCATCGCCCAACGGTCGAAGTCGACGCCATCCACGAAGGGCAAGCGGCTGGCATATCCGCCCTGCACCACCCGCCTCCCCGACTCGAGCAAGGCGATGGCGACGAAGGAGACGCCCATGGTGTCCAGCACCGCCTGACACGCTGTCGCGATCAACTCATCATGCTCAAGGGAGGACATCACCAGGCGGCTGATCTCATTGACAAGGTAGAGGTCACGCGTACGCCGCCGCTCCTTGTCGTACATGCGCGCCGTATCCACGGCGGGCGCCACCAAGGCTGCGACCATCTTCAACAACCCAAGGTCGGTCTCTCCGAGGGCACCTGGCTCCTGACTGCGTACATCGATCACCCCCAAGATTCGATCCCGATACTTGAGGGGCACAACCACTTGACCGTGATACACAGAGAGTTCAGCGCTACATTGGGGATCCTCATCATGCAAATCGGTGAGAAGCACCTCCTCGCCCCCTTGGGCGACCCCGCCGAGGATCCCACTGCCAAGGGTGACACGCCATGGGGCCTCATAACGAGGCTCGTGAAAATCTTCGAAGTCCACCCCGCTTGCGACTCTGAAGACGAGGTGTTCATGCTCACAAAGGCCGATGGCGGCGTACGCGTAGCCGAAGCGACTGCGCAGAAGCTGCGTCACACGCCACAAGAGCTGCCCAATTTTCAACGAGGAAAGGGTCTCCCGGGTCACATCGGCTAGAAAAGAGAGGTCTCGCTCATTGGGATGTTCAGCCAGCATACGTACTAAGAAGGCTACTACACCCTGTCGAATAATGACGACAATTCTCCTGATAACTCAGGCAGAAAATGCCGCGATTCCGGTCAAGGCCTGCCCAACGATCAGCGTGTGGATATTATGTGTGCCCTCGTAGGTCTTGACCGACTCGAGGTTGCACATATGCCGCATCGCCCCGTAATCATCGACGATTCCGTTGGCGCCAAGAATATCCCTTGCTCTGCGAGCGACATCGAGAGCCATGGCCACGTTGTTGCGCTTGGCCAGGGAGATGGCAACGGGGCTCGCCTGACCGCGGCCCTTGAGCTCTGCAAGCCTCAAAGAGAGCAGCTGAGCCTGGACGATGGCGTTGTAGCTCTCAACGAGTTCTTGCTGCACGAGCTGAAAACCCGCGATGGGCTGACCAAATTGCACACGAGTTTTGGCGTAATCTAGCGCTTCATCGAAGCAAGCCAGAGCTGCCCCCACGACGCCAAAGGCGATCCCAAAACGAGCCTGGTTCAAACAGGAGAGCGCCGCCTTCAAGCCATCACCTTTGGGAAGCAACGCGCTATCAGGGAGGTAACACTCGTCAAAAATCAGCTCTCCTGTGGCCGAGGCGCGTAGCGAGAGCTTGCCGCTCATCTCACGGCGGGTGAGCCCTGGCGTCTGAGTATCGACGACGAAGCCTTGGATCTCCCCCTCATCATTACGCGCGAAAACTACAGCCACGTCGGCGATGGATCCATTGGTAATCCAACGCTTGGTCCCATCGAGCACATAGCCATCAGCCACACGTCGCGCCCGCGTGCGCATGCCCGCAGGGTTAGACCCAAAGTCAGGTTCAGTAAGCCCAAAACACCCCACGGCCTCACCCGCGATGAGCGAGGGCAGCCAACGCTGACGCTGTTGCTCACTGCCAAAGCGGTGGATCGGATAGATCACCAATGAGCTCTGCACCGAACAAAAGCTGCGCAGCCCTGAGTCACCGCGCTCCAACTCCTGCATTATCAAACCGTAGGCCAGCTCGCTCACTCCGGCGCCGCCATAGTCCGCCAAGGTCGGCCCGAAGAGGCCAAGCTCCGCCATGGGTTGGATCAGGGATCGAGGAAACGTCCCCCGCCGATAATGCTCCACCAGCGTGGGGAGCGCCTGCTCCTTGACGAACGCACGAACTGAGTCGCGAATCATCCGCTCCTCATCCCCGATCATGTCTTCGACCTGCAGAAAATCTAGTTCATTACGCATGGCTCAAGGTCCTAAACGTTCGCGGCGTAAGTCGCGAACCAGTCTTCAAGTGAAAGAGTCTCAAGGCAATTCTTCCAACGCTCACGCCAATTTCACAATCTCTTGCTATGCTGTCATTAAATATCATGACCTATCTTCTCGATGTGGAGTTCATAGAAGGTGGCTCTGAGGCACGCTTGACGCTCTATCGTCATTCGCTGCTCAGGGACGCTCATGCTGAGAGCACCCCGCTCATGCTGCGTGCGGTGGGCTCAGGGTGGGATCATGCAGCTGAAGCCCCCACTCAGTTCACCGACCTTGGCGAGCCCATTGCTTTTACCATCACTGAGGTCTCCAGCGCTCGGCTTCGCCTGAGCATCAAGGAATGGCCTGAAGAGGCTCCCTTGGGTGAACTCATGCAATTTTCAGTGGGGGATGGCAGCGGAGAGCTCTATCTCTGGGCTCGGGCGCTTGGCTTCAACCGTTGCATGGGCACGACGAAGGTCCCCTTGGATGCCCAAGGCTGATCGGGAACTTTGGCAAGCCATTCACGGTCGTGCGCTACAATGAGTAGCTGGACGCAGGGCACCTCGATCCCGTAGACTACCGTTACAACGAGGGATATGAGCCAAAGAGTCACCATGAGCACCAACACTGGGCCAACTCCACACAGCCAGCCCCAGCCTCTAAAACGACCGGTTGAGTTTGGCAACTATCTTCTCACCGAGCGCCTCGCGGTAGGGGGCATGGCAGAAATCTTCAAGGCCCGGGCACCAGGGCCTCTTGGCTTTGAAAAAACTGTTGTCGTCAAGCGCATGCTCACGCACCTCGCGAGAGACAAGGCGTTTGTCGATATGTTTATCGATGAAGCGCGCTTGATGGGCCGCATCTCTCACCCGCGGATTGTGCAGGTTTTTGATTTCGGGGAGATCAAAGGCCACTACTTCATCACCATGGAATATGTGGAGGGTACCGATGGATTGACCCTCCTTCAGCGTTGCGCCATCAGCCGACGGCGACCACCGAGCGCCATCGCCGTGCAAATCGTCGCGGAGGTCCTCGACGCCCTCGACTATGTGCACACCCTCGAGGACAGCACCGGGACACCCCTGCATGTGGTGCACCGTGATATCAGCCCCTCGAATATTTTCATTTCAGAGCGGGGGGACGTGAAGTTGGGTGACTTTGGCATCGCCCAAAGCCTCGCACGACGCGCCGTAACCCAAGCCGGTGTGCTCAAGGGCAAGTACGGCTATATGTCCCCTGAGCAAGTCGCAGGCCGTGACGTTGACCACCGTCGCGACGTCTTTGCGGCTGGGGTCGTCTTGGCCGAACTCTTGATGGTGCGTCGGCTCTTCATGGCAGAGAACGAGTTGGACGTACTCCTGCAAATTCGAGACGCCAAGCTGGACCGGCTAGAGCGCTACGGCGAACACATACCCCCGGCTCTGCGCAATATTCTCGATGCAGCGCTGGCTCGTAACCCAGACCTCCGATACCAGACTGCTGCCACTTTCTTGCAGGCGTTGCACCACTACCTTCACTCCGAACAGCGCATCGTCAACAACGCAGCGGTGCGACGATTTCTCCACCGTATTGCCCCCCAAAGGGATGAAGTGCTGGACCAGCCCGGCACGCCCACAAAGGTCGTCGGTGTACAAACCAACGTGGAGATGTCTTCCCTCCCGCGTGAACTCGGCAAGAAGCGCCGCATCCAGCTTGCACCTCCGCTGGCCGCCGCCGGAAGCGGTCATACGCGCGAAGAGAACAAGCTACCCACAGAAGATGCCCTCGCGGCATTGCCCGAACTCGAGCGCTACTCCACCTCCAACATCACAGCGGGCACCCTGGAGGTACCCAAGGCTGAAGAGATCCCACCAGCCCCCGATCCCAAACAGGCCATTAGCGCCCGTAACTCGGGCGTTGTAGACCAACTCAATCCCAATGCCGAGGGTATGCTCGAGGAGACAAACCCCTTCTGCCTGCTCTTCCAGCTAGGAATACATGAGCAAACCGGCCTCTTGGTGTTGCAAACAGGCGATATCAGCAAGCGGCTTTACGTCGTTGATGGTCACCCAGAGGTGGTCATCTCGAACCAGACCACAGAACTATTGGGGCAATTCCTCGTCAACGAAGAGGTGATCTCAGAGGGTGAACTCTCCATGGCGCTGGCGATGCTCCCCCACTTCGACGGGCGCCTAGGTGATACCCTCGTGGGTCTGGACCTGATATCAGCGATGGAGGTTGCACGCCAGCTCACGATCCTCGAGCGAATCAAGGTCCTCGAGATCTTCACCTGGACCGAAGGCTACTTCGCCTTCTATCGTGGCATGCGCAGCCAGGAAGAGTCGGCGCCTTTGGGGTTGACGACCTTCGAGTTGCTGGGAGAAGCAGCCTCAGCTCTGCCAGATGAACGTCTCGCCGCCCGCCTCGATCCCTTGATGAAAACCCTCATGCGACGAACCGACCCACCACCTGTACCTCCTGAAGCCTTTCAGCTTGGTGAGCTTCCACGGCGGATCTACAGCGCCCTACGCGAAACAAGGTCGCTGCTGGAACACCTGGCCAAGATCGACGCCTCTGATATGAGCGAAACACAGCAGGTGCTGATGCTCTTGCTCGAAACAGGGTTCATCCAGCTTGGAGATGAAGGTGAGGGCATAGAGCCTGTATGTAAGCCGCTCGCAGGCCTCAAAGCTTCACTCTGAGGGCGATCCAACGCTGGGTCATTCAAAATCGAAAAGCGGCGCCTCAACTGTCCGAGTTGATGGTTGAATTCCTTTAAAACAGTCTCTATTTAGATCCTTTAGTTCTAGCACCTTAAGACAATCAGATGAGGTGGCATGCAGCTTGCTTGTACCAGCCTGGGGCACATCTGCGGCCCAGCGATAAGGTGCTCGAATGGAAACAATATTAGCGACGCTGGTGGTCATGACCTTGGCGGTCACCGACACACGCCCCAAAGGTGGCTGCGCCAAAGCAACTCGGTCAGCGATCACCAAGCCCATCGATGGCAAGAGGAGTGACTTCCCGCTCCTCGACCACGCTCCTCTCTGTCAGACCACACCGCGACTCAGACGAAGACACGCCAAAGGTGCCAAGATCGTGCTCAAGGGGCGTGGCGCGGGCCTGCGCAGAAACTCAACACAGCAAGCGCAAGCCCCACGCAAAGCTCGCGTGAGCAACGCCTCCAAGCCCAAGGCGGTGGCGAAGCTCACAGGTAAGCAGCAGAAGAAAAAGAAGAAAAAGAAGAAGAACCGCTGGGTGCCTGAGCGCGTCTTCGTGCGCCCATCGGTGGGCATCAGCCGCTAATCTCTTTCACAGCACATCGACCTTTTGTCTTGACTCCTCAGCCCGATCGCTCAGCTTAGCGGCTCACGAGGAGCATCCCAGAGCCCATGACTCCAGAGCAAATCGAGAGGCGCCTCGAGCGCCTGCTGCCACGTGTCCAAAAACCCGCCCGTTATATCGGTGGTGAGCTCAACCAAGTTCGCAAAGACTGGGACGCAATCCCCATCCACATTGCCCTGGCTTTCCCAGATATCTATGACATCGGGATGGCAAATACTGGGTTGATGGTGCTCTATGACCTGGTCAACCAACAGAAAAACATGCTCGCTGAACGGGTCTACCTGCCCTGGGTAGACATGGATCAGCTGATGCGCGAAGCCAAGCTGCCGCTCTTTTCGTTGGAGAGCAAACACGCCATCGCCGACTTCCAGATCCTTGCCGTCTCCCTC
>JAFCZD010000540.1 GCA_019314525.1 Deltaproteobacteria bacterium | reverse complement strand
TTCCTGGGAGGTTTTCAAAGCTGACGCCGACAGCGACAAGGGCAACCGCATATCGCTCATGGGCGGCTTCAACTATTGGATCAAGGGCCACCAGGTAAACCTCAAGGCCCAATTTGGCGCGAGCAAGGTTTGGCAGACGGCAGATGAGCCCGCGTGGGCTAGGGTGGTTACGGTACAGTCACAGCTGCTCTTCAAGTAGAGGTCAATGAATTATGAGCTACTACGAGTATCGAGACGCGAAGTCGCATAAGTTCTGGGAGATCACTCTAGCGGGGACCGAGGTCACCACCCGCTGGGGGCGAGTCGGCGCCAAGGGCCAAACGAAAACGAAATCCTACGCCGATGAAGAGGCTGCGGCCAAGGACGCTGAAAAGCAGACCCGTTCGAAGACGAAAAAGGGTTATGTGGAGACTGGGGACGATGACGCTGTGGCTCCGTTGAGCGGCTACGTCGCGCGCTTCCGCAAGATGGTGGAGACCCTGGAGCGTCACGATGATGTTCGCGTGGTCCGCTTTGAGGTGGGGGATCCCGCCACGACCGAGCAGATCTCCGCTGTAGAAGAGCACCTCGGGGCCAAGCTTTCCCCGGTCCTCCGGTCGCTCTACACGCAGGCCAATGGTCTGGTGCTGGCCTGGACCCACCCCGGAGACGAGGGGTATGACTCCGACAACTTGGAGTCCGATGACCTAGACAACGACTGGGTAGGCATCGTGCAGCTTCTGCCCCTTGACAAGGTCTACCTCACCGACGGGGAGGGCGAGACCTGGCATAAGGATCTCTACGGCACGCTCAAGGAGTACCGCCGTGCAGGGCATACCTGGCCCAGCCAGGAGGCGCACCATAAGGACCTGCGCCTCTTCGACCGAGCCAACGAGTTCTATCCCGCCGCCATCACCGTGGGGGGTCCCGAGGTGCCCTTCGTCCTAGTAGGAGACGACCACGGGGCGACCTTCGAAGACAGCGACCCGGCGACCGTCGAGACCTACCTTGAAGCCCGGCTGGCGACCTACGGCGCGGTGCAGTATCTCCAGGAGCTGTTCTTGGGCGGGGATGTGGACTCGAATCTGATTCAGATCGAGGGAGGCATGCGGAAGCTCGATGAGCTGCTGGAGGAGATTGAAACCATCGATCCCGATTGGCGGGAGGACGAGGACGAGGAGAACCATGAAGACGAGGAGGAGTCCGAGTCTGAGGAGTCCGAGTCCACCGAGCCTGCGACTCCCACCGCGCAGGCCTATCTGGATGAGGTGGAAGCGCTGCTCCAAGAGGGCGGCCGGCCCAACCTCTTCGCTGCTGCCAGTCGAATCGACCAGCTCCTATGTGGCCAGACCTCAGTGGCCTTCCGAAGGGTGCACACGTTGCGCGCCATGGAGTTGCTCCTGCGTGGCGTGCGCGCAGACGTTCCCTTCCAGTGTGACGAGAGCGTAGAGCGCCCAAATACGGCTAACGAACACGCTCCACCCCTCGAAACCCTCAGCAGCTGGTGGACAGAGCTGGGCTCCCATTCAGAAGGGGTGGTGAACGCGATTCTGGAGCTGGTGGAGGCGCCCCTAGCTGATGACACCGACGGATTCACGGAATATTCAGCTGACCGCGAACGCTGTGATGCTTTGAACATCCTTTCTGTGATGCATCTCGACAAGTCGGCCCAATCACGCCTTTGGCAGCTGATCAAGGGCATTGACGGCAACCCAGAGCGAGATGCGGCCTACTTGCGGGACGCCGCGCTGGAGTTGCTCGGGCGAACCGATGATCGCGCCCGGGAGCGCCTTGGCTCCCAGGCGGACCAAAGGCTGGCAAGCATCGCCCCCCACGCCATCGCTCGGGAGGTGGGGTCGCTGCTGGCGTCTGGGCTAGACGAAGCCCAATGCGCGCAGGTGTTCGCCGCGGTGATGGAGCACGACCGTTGGTCCGAGGACGAGCCCGTGCTGGCGGCCCTGGGCCCGGCCCTGCTCCCCGCCCTGGCGAAGAAGCGAAAAAAGCCGATCGTCGCGCTGCGCAAGGCGTTGGAGTCCGGGGAGCTGGACCCGCTCCTGCGGTGTCGCACGCTGCTATTTCAATCGAAGTACAACGAGACGATCTGGGAGGATTTGCTCGGCCTCTTACTCGCTGATCCAGAGCGCGCTGAGCGGTGGCTCTGTACTGACGAAAGTCCCATCCGCTCCCGACGAAGGGGATTGCTCACATGGTGCTCTTACACGGTTTGCAGGGGCATGGGATCGTGGCGCTCACGGCGCTGGGGCCGGCCATCCTCGACGAATGGGATGCAGCCCAAGAGGCGGTGAAGCGGCTCTTCGTCGACCGCCCGGAGTTGGTGATCTTAGCTCTGAAGGAGCGCTTCGGTGCGCTCTCTGAAGCCTTCAGGCGCGGCTAACTCTCGTGGGCACCGTATATCCCGCCACCAACGTATGGAATACGCAGTAGCCACTTGGTCGTCATGCAGTGGCTTCGCTTGGTGGCCTCACCGGACCTTGGGCTGCCGAATCTGCAAGAAAAAACCCAAATCTTCCATGGCGTACAACTCTTCGTTCCTTTGAGAGCATTCTTGGCATCCCTATTGCTTATTAAGCAGTAGAGGAGATTCGCATATGAAACGTCAAGCTGTTCTCTGGAGCAAATCCTTCATGTTTCTTGCTTTCACACTGATCACCGCTGGATGTAGCAATGCACCTCAGGAGGTAAATCCTCCGTATGTTGGAGTTGGCAAGGCCGACTTCTGGGGAGTCAACAATCTCTGTGAAAGGGCCTGCAACAACCAGAGCATCTGCGACGGGTTTGACCAGGCGGCGATGACCCAATGCCTCACGAGATGTCGTGATCTCAGCGATGACAAGGCTGCCTGCCTTGCCCTCCGCGACATGTCCGATGGATGGACCTGCGATGAAGAGATCGAGTACTGCCTCAAGTGGTATGAGCCTAGCCAGGCTTGTGTTGACGCCTGCAAGGCATGGGACACCTGCAAGCCCCTCGAAGGAGACCAAATGCCGCTGTGTATCGCAGACTGCGAAACCTGGCGGTCTGGCGCCGCAGAGTGTCTGCCCCAACGCGACATGTCCGATGGACGGACCTGCGATGAAGAGATCGAGTACTGCCTGAGATGGTATGAGCCGGCGCCGGCGCCAGAGCCGACGAGCCTTTGTCTAGCGGCCTGTGACAACCAGAACCTCTGCGATCCGCTAGACAAGGCTGAGATGGCGCAGTGCCTCACGAGATGTCGTAACCTCAGTGACGACAAGGTTGCTTGCCTCGCCCTCCGCGACATGTCCGATGGATGGACCTGCGATGAAGAGATCGAGTACTGCCTCAAGTGGTACACACCTAGCCAGACCTGCGTCGACGCCTGCGCGGCATGGAACACGTGTGAACCACTCGAAGGAGACCGAATGCCGCTCTGTATCGCTGACTGCGAGACCTGGCGCTCTGGTGCCGCTGAGTGCCTGCCCCAACGCGACATGTCCGATGGACGGACCTGCGATGAAGAGATTGAGTACTGCCTCAAGTGGTATGAGCCCAGCGACGGCTGAACCTGCGCTCTTGGCCCCCAAGCCCTCTAATCAGCGTGTTCCACCTCTACAAGCGGCAACGCATTCGCTTGGCCTTGCTTGAGGCGCCGCCGCTAAGTCAAGGAATCGGGATCGAGACCTTGGATCGGATGCTCTTGCGCCACATCACCGCAGAGACGGGTGAGTCTGGTTGGGCCGAAAGCAATCGTGCGTCATGTTGAGCCAGCGCCAGCGATTGATCGGCTTGCGCCATACCCGCAGACAGGATCGCCGTCATCAGTACCGCTCCCGCCACCATTTGGCGGCGCCCCTCTGCAACGTCCGCAACCGAAGGATGGCGGACCAAAACGGCTAAGCGTTGAACATCTCACGGGACCTGTTATCGCAAACCGTCCTCGTTGACGGATGTGGCGCCCGTGCTAGACATTGTATTAAGATGCGCACGGTGATTGCTCCAAGGCTACGGTGTTAACGTTGGAGATAAGTGTGGCACACCGGGCGTGAGTCGTCTCTGTCGTACCAAACCCGTTGTAGTAGACCTCGAAGAGCAGTGAGAGTGTGCGCTGGGTGTCGAAGAGATAGTCAGCGCCCGCCATCGATCACGCCCGCGACCTCACTGCAGGCCCACCATCCCGTGCCAGGCCACGCTACCACACAACAGCAAGCTCGCTGTCTATCGGCTCTTCAACTAACCCTACTCCTTTCAGAATGCGCATCGCTCCTCCTTAAAATATAAAAGAACGATACCCATCTGCTGTGCCAAGTGTGGACGCGGTGATGGCGGTGGTAGGTCCGCGGATTGAGGCACTGCTCGAAGAGTGGAAGGATCGGTCCCTGCCCTGGGCAGGCGCATCCTCAAGGCCAAGCTCACCGAGCGCGCCGGTTACGCCAGCGCCCTCAGAAGAGACCAGGAACCACAGGTGCCATGGTGATGATCGGTGGGCTTGTGGTCCTTGGGGTCGTCATTGGCGTTAGCCGGTACGTCTTCGAGGGTATTCACCTCTGAGGGGCTCTGCGACCACTACGGCATGAACTGCATCCAATGCCACGCCATCTCGGCGGGCGAACCTATTTCCGAGAGGAACGATGCAGAGGCACGAGCTCACCCTCGCTGAGGGTGAAATAGTCCTTCTTTCCAGGTGACAAGGCCACCGCGCCACCGCGCTTATTCACGGACAAGGGAAACAAACAGGGTTCTTGGACCAACGCCTGCGCCACGGTCTCCCCGGCCACCCGCGGCCACCAGATCGCGTACTCATGGGAGAGCAGCACGATCTCGCTGCCATCGGCCGAAATATCTCCGCCAGAGGCCAGGCCCCAGACCACCTCCTTCAGCGAGTCCTCACCAAATCTCACCTCACCGACTTTGGACATCACCATCTCCTCGCCAACCCGCAGGGGCGAAGGCGCCGAAAAGATCATCGAGGGTTCGACCAACACACCAGTGCTCCTCGAGGGTTCGAGTAACTCACCCTCTGTGATGATCGTCAGCTCTCCGCTCAGAGGATCCACAAGCAGCGTCTCGGCGTTATGCACCCCTTCTGAATAGCGCAGTTCGATGGTGTCCACCCCCTGAAGCGTCTCGTTCACGGGGGACTGATCTGCTCGCAGCGTGGGCTCGATCACCCGATAGACCTGTACCGAGGAACGTCGCCCCATGTAGTCGCCGATGTCCCCGATATAGAGGTAATCCTCTCCAGTGCTCGGCCCAGGACCGATAGCCATATCCTCCCAGTCGATAGCCGTGGCCCCCTCGAGGGTGTAAGTGCCCAAATGCCGCCCTTCGGTGCTGATAGCGAAGAGCCGCGGTGTATCCCCCGAGTCGTTATGCACCCAAAGCACCTCGGCGTTCTTGCGACTGTGCACGAGCCCGGATGCCTCGTTGATCGCCACATTGTCGAGAGTGCCCATCACTTCGGCTACACCATATTGCGGGCAACCAACCGACCCGTCCGCGGAGCCATCCCTGTCCGGGCCCACTTCTAGCTCCACTGGTAGAGCATCCCCACGCATTGTATCCCCACGCATTGTATCCCCACGCATTGTATCCCCACGCATTGCATCCACCGCCTGATCCCCTCCGGCGTCGTCCTGCGAGGCGTGCTCAGAGCAAGCGGACGAAAAGATCGAGGCGACGAGGAAACCAAGCAGGAAGATGCGC
Source organism: Deltaproteobacteria bacterium (assembly GCA_019314525.1). GTDB lineage: Bacteria > Myxococcota_A > Polyangia > JAFCZD01. The sequence goes on along the minus strand of JAFCZD010000540.1, from coordinate 525 downwards.
ATGGCAGGCTCCAATACATCGTGTCAGGGACATGCGGGGACAGAAAAAAACCACCAAGTTTCGCTTGTACCACGTGCTCCATCTCGACTCCATCGGCGATAGTAGGCGCGATGGATGGTGTCCTGCCGACTTGCCGACAAGCTCTGGCGGCGGAAACTGTTGGATTTCGTTCGGCGGCGGCTTCAAGGGGACCTGGGCGCTCGCATATCACTGCACATCGTTGCCTATGGAGCCACGAATGAGGCATCATGTTGTGACTCCGGTTCCGAACCGCGGGTTCGGAACCGCGCTAACACCGAGGTGCCCATGCCCATCAGAAACCGCCACACAATTACGCTCTCAGAGCGCACGTATGAGCTGCTCGTGCGCGACCTTCGCAAGCTCCTGGTAGACGGAAAGCTGCACGCCGAAGCGGCCGCCGGACGAGAGCTGGTGCTCACCTACCATGCCCTCGGCAGGCGCATCCTCAAGGCCAAGCTCACCGAGCGCGCCGGTTACGCCAGCGCCCTCATGCAGCGCCTCGCC
>JAFCZD010000539.1 GCA_019314525.1 Deltaproteobacteria bacterium | reverse complement strand
CGCTCACTCTCTCCAGTCGTCGGGCGTACCGTCGATGGGGCCCACGTAGGTCCCGTCTTTGGCGCGATGAAACTCTGCACAATATCGCCCATAGCCTGGTGGGCGCCCGTTGTAGTCGATGCTCACCACCGCCGGCCCTGGCCGCCCATTGAAGCTCTCCAACCAGTTCGCCATGAGCCTCTGGTCCGCAGTGTAATCGTGTCGCACGCGCAAGCTCTCGAGCCTCACCCATACATCGCCAGCTAGCACCGCCTCCATCATCTGAGTGTTCTCGAGCAGAAGGTGTTTCAAATTTGGAAGCGCGCTGCACGCCCCTAAGGCACCGACCTTGACAGGCTCGCCATCGAGGCGACCCCGAACCCTGAGGATGCGGATGCGCTCATTCTTCGTCGTCACACAGAGGCCCACGAGGTCGGTGTCTCTTTCGGCAATCACGGACTCAAGAGAGAGCAGCGCGGGGCTCTGAAAGATCACGGCGGGTCCCTGGAGGTGTTGCACCGTCGCCCACAGGGGCTCGTCGACAACCTGCTGAAGGGCACGCACGCTGGTGGTCTTGATGACGCACTCACTGAGAAAACCCGCCTTGAACACTCGCCCCTTCTTCAAGACAACCTTCGCCAGGGGGCCGAGGAATGCGTCACTGTGGGCTTTTTCGAGGGCCTTCATGCGCCGCTGCTGCGCGCGCTTTGGTTCCTCCAGCAACTGGAGCACGATGAACTCGCCGTGGGGATCACCTAGCTCTACGAGCATATCGGCATAGACCAGGCGCTCACCCTTGTCGTCTGGGTTGGCGAGAACTCGCGCCAACTGCTCGGGGTGAGTGAGCGTTTTTGTAACCTCAGGCTCTTCTGCTACAAGCAGAGCGTTGCACTCAGCGAGGCTCTTGCTGTCCTCATCCGAAGATCTGGTCGTGTCTGCGGCGAGCCGCGCCATCACGGGCCCGAGGTATCGGGCCACGCGCTCCTGCAACCATTGACCGTTGGCGGTGTCGAAGTCGAACTTGAAGAGGGCATCTAAGCCCACGAGGATCGGCAAGGCGCGCACATCGCGCGTCTTCTTCGCCCGCTTGAGCAGTCGACTCAAAAATTTCTGCCCCACGTTGCTTCGATACGGGATGGCTTCGAGCCACTTCGCCATGGCGAGCTGAAAGCGAGGGTCTTCAGGCCAGGCCTTGAGCAGGTCAAGGCGCTCCGCCGCGTGAGCAGCGCCCACGTCGATCATGGGCGAGAGCAAGCGCGTGAGGTCTGACGGTTTCGCGGCCTCTGCTATTTTCTTCCATTGCTCCAAGACAAGTTTGGTCTTGCCCGCGAGGCTTGGCTGCTGCCTGGCGAGGGCATGCCCAAGGTGGTCGATGGTGTGCGCAAGCTGAGGAGTCGGCGACGCACGCCAAAGCTCGAGCAGGGTCTCCAGAGCCGCGTTCAGCGCGCCTTCCTTGATTTGAGTGAGGACGGTGTTGATGGACGACATGCAGGAAGTGTCGCATGGGCGCGCGATGTGGCGCTAGACGCTACCCGTCGAGCAACGTTCGAAGTTGGGCTGCAAGCGTATGGGTATCGAAGGGCTTGGCGAGAAATGGGATCCCCTCTTCGTCCACCTGAACTTTGAAGGCCTCGTCTGGGGTGTATCCAGAGACAAAGAGCACCTTCGCGTCGGGGCTGTGTTGACGGATACGGTGGGCTAGCTCGAGGCCTCCTAGCCCCGGCATGGACAGATCGGTGAGCAACAAATCGAACGCCGCGGGATCCTCACGGTAAAGCTCCCAGGCCTCCTCACCATGATTCGCCACGGTCACAACATAGCCCAGGCGGGCCAGAGTGCGCCGAGATGCCCGTTGCACGAGGGGATCGTCCTCGACCAACAAGATCCTCTCGTTCCCCCGCAAAGGCTCGGCTCGTGGCGCGCCCGGCTCGACTTCAGCCACCGGAACACACGCGGGAAAATGCACCCGGAAGGTGCTCCCTTGCCCAGGGGTCGTATCCCACTCCATGAAGCCCCCGAGCTTCCGGGTAATGCCGAAGACCATCGACAAACCCAGCCCCGTACCTTTGCCCTCGGGCTTGGTTGTGAAGAAGGGCTCAAAGAGGCGTTGGCCCACCTCGAGACTCATGCCGGACCCATCATCACGCACCTCGAGCACCACAAACTGACCCGCCCGAGCGTCCACTCCCTGAGGCACATCCTTCGCCGCGATGGAGCGGCTTGAGGTGCGCACCCAAATATGGCCACCTCGGGGCGTGGCATCCCGAGCGTTGGTTATCAGGTTGATCAGGATCTGACCGACCTGCCGCGTGTCCACCTCTGTGTGGGCGCCGGATGTCAGCTCGTACACAACCTCAACATCATCCCCCACCAGGGGCGCGATGAGCTTTCGCGTGCTCCTGACGAGGTCGTCGAAATCGATGACCTCGAGCTTCGTCGGCTCCTTCCGGCTAAAGGCGAGCAACTGGCGCGTCAGGCCGCTCGCCCGATGACACGCTTGAACAATCTCGAGGGCTGGCTCGCGCAGCCCAGAGTTGGCGTCCGTTTCGGTGGCGAGCAACTCAGCGTTGGCCTGCATCGCTACCAAGACGTTGTTGAACTCATGGGCAACCCCGCCCGAAAGGCGGCCTATGGCCTCCATCTTCTGGGCGTGAACCAGTTGATCTCGAAGTTGGTGGCTCTCTGTCTCCGCTTCGAGCCGCTCGAGGATCTCTCCCTGCAGGCGTTCGTTGGCGGCAAGCAGCTTGCACCGCTGCTCGCTGAGGGTCAGAAAGAGCAACCCTGGGCCATAGACGATGGCCACAGCAACCACTAGAAAACTGAGCGTAACGAGCACCCAGGTGGCACCGGTATTGGAGCCTTGGAGCACCCAGGCCGGATAGCTTACCCAACCAGCAGAGACGGCGACGGCGAAGCTGAGGAGGACGCCCGCTCCCAACGCGACAGCACCCAGACCTGCTCGAAGCCCAAAGAACATCGTCGCAAGCACGGCGAAGGCGAATAGGAAATGGGGCCCGGGTCCTGAGAGGCCCAGTCGCATCAGGAGAGTTCCAGACAAAGCAAGGGTGGCGCCAGTTAGAATCATCGCGCGGGTAGAAAAAGAGAGGCGTCGCCGACCAAACCAGAGCAGGGGAAAGCAGAAGTAGGCAGTGAAATAGATACCTATGACCACGAGGGGCGCGCGGCTGCTCACCGAGGCGATCCCGTACACCATCACTGGCAACGCCGCGATGGTGCACACCAGCACGATGACATCCAAAATTTGGCTGACCATGCGCCCAGCTGCGTTGGTTTCGTCTGGAATGGTGACTCCCCCCGGACGGCGCTCGCCGGCCTTGCCTGCACCCAAGCCTAGCATGATACATCCCCGAAGGTCCGTGGGGAAACAGGTTCTCGAGAGCGCGTTTAGACGTTCGCGTTAGGCTAGGGGTCCGCACGCATCAGGAGGTTGTCCGAGGCTCACCGGCCTTACGAGCCTCCAAGATCCAAGACCAGTGCGGCCATCCGCTACGTGCTCAACAACAAGGAGGTACTCCAGCGCTTCTTGCAAGACGGTCGAATCCCCGTGGACAACGGAGCCATCGAGCGCCTCCATATCCAAGTGGCCCTCACGCGGAAGAACTCTCTCTTTGCAGGCTCTGATGCCAGTGCAGAACGCGCCGCTGTCGCCTACACCATCTTGGCTTCCTGCGAGCTCGCTGACGTTGACCTCGTCGCCTACCTCACCAACGTCTTGCCTCGCCAACGTCTTGCCTCGCCAACGTCTTGCCTCGCCTCGCTCGAAGCATTCGCCTACGCGATGCACCCGACCTTCTGCCCCTCGCGCGAAAGACCTCCCACACCTGAGATTCCTCCATCATCCGTCACTATCGCCGTGTGATGCTACATCCGTCTAGATGCGCCCCGACGGACTGATAGCATGGTGCCGTCTGAGGTTGCCGTGGCGACGCGGCTTTGGGTATGACATCCTGGGTGACCTTGTGACGAGGGTCGCCTCGTTGTCACACTTCTGGGTGCTCCAGCGGCTTTGGGTATGACATCGCGGGTGACCT
>JAFCZD010000538.1 GCA_019314525.1 Deltaproteobacteria bacterium | reverse complement strand
CGGTCAGGTGCGCGGCCATATCTCCCTCGCGCTTGGACACGATGGCGTGGTGCATCTGAGCCATTATGAGCAGGGGGGCCGGCTGAAATACATGAGCCTCTGTCCTAGCGGTTCAAAGTAGCCAGCTCCACGATCCACGCCTTGACGATGCGTCCCACCACATGGCGCCGATAGTCGGCGGTGCTGCGTATATCGTCCATGGGTTGCACCGCGTCGCTGGCGAGCTGCGCAGCTTTCTCACCAACCTCTGGCGTGGGTTCTTTGCCCACGAGCCAGCTCGCGAGCTCGTCTAGCGCCATGGTCACCGGGCCCACGCTTCCGAAGGCGAGGGCAGCGTGGCTGATGGTCCCCTTTTCATCGAGGGCCAGGCGGCAGGCCCCCACGACCTTGGAGATGGCCTGGGCTCGCCGTGTGCCCACCTTCCAGAAGCGCTCCAGCGCGCCGGAGGGCAGGGCGGGTATGTGCACGGCTACCAGCAGCTCATCGCGCTCGCGTTCGAGGTCACGGTAGCCGCGGTACAAGCGTGTGATCGGCACGCGGCGTGCGCCGCGCCTTGAATGCAGCTCCACCTCAGCGTTGGCGGTGAACAGGGGCGGCGGAAGATCTGCTGCGGGGCTGCCGTTGGCGAGGTTTCCGCCCAGGGTGCCGCGATTTTGAATTTGCGTGGCGCCCACGGTGGCGGCCGCCGCGGCAAGGGCGGGGCAGGCTGCTTGCACCAAGGGTGAGCGCGTAAGCTCGCTATGGGTCACGCAGGCGCCCAGCCGCAGGATGTCTCCCGCGCGTGTGATGCCGCGCAGCTCCTCGAGGCGGTGCAGGCTGAGCACATGCGTGGGTTTGGTCTTGGTGGCGGTCCATTGGGGCCAGAGATCGGTGCCACCGGCGAGCACCGTCGGGGGGGAAGCCTCTCCAAGGAGCGTGAGCGCCTCGTCTAAGCGCTCAGGGGCAGTGAAGGTCTTCATCACGCGCCCTCCTTTGTTAGCTCGGCGGCGCGCTGCACCGCTGAGACGATGGCGCCGTAGCCTGTGCAACGACAGATATGTCCCGCGAGCGCCACACGAATTTGATCCTCTTCGGCCTCGGGCACGGCCTCGAGCAGCGCGTAGCCACCAAGGAGCATTGCGGGGGTGCAATAACCGCATTGCACCGCGGCCTCCTCATCAAAGCCCTGCTTCATCGCGCGCCCGAGGGCGTCGTTTTCGAGCCCCTCCGCTGTGAGCAAAGAGGCGCCATCGTCGAGTTGTGCCGCGGCGACCATGCAGGCGAGCTGTGGCGTGCCATCGATGAGCACGCTGCAGGTGCCACATTCACCCTCGCCGCAACCCTCCTTGACGCTGAGCAGGCCGAGCTGCTCGCGCAAGACGTCAAGAAGCCGAGCGAGGGGCTCAAAGCGTAGGGTCTGCTTAACGCCGTTGACGAGCCAATGTCGCTCTAGCGTGCTCATGAGGACCTCCCAGCGCGGGCAGCGCTGCAGGCAGCGAAGATCTTTTCGGGGGAGAGAGGCAGGTCGGTGACGCGGACGCCGAGGGCATGTTCGACGGCGTTGGCCAGGGCAGGTGCGGCGCCGTTCATGGGCATCTCGCCCAGCCCCTTGGCGCCTCCAGGGCCGCGCGTGTAGGGCTTCTCCAGCATGTGAACCTCGATCTCTGGCGCGTCAAGCGTCGTGGGCAGGATATACGTTTGGAAGCTGTCACGCAGCAGCGCGCCATCTTCGCCGACGCCGACCTCCTCACAGAGGGCGTAGCCCAAGGCCTGCAGTGTGCCGCCCTCTACCTGGCCCTTGGCGAGCTTCGGGTTGATGATGCGCCCGACGTCCACCACCATGGTCAAGCGCGGCACCTCGACCTCGTAGGTGTCGCGATGGATGAGCACCTCGGCCACGCAGCAGCCCCAGGTGTAGGTGGCATAGGCGTCGCCTGTGTGGCTCGCCTCATCCCATTGGAGGTGCGGTGCGAGGGCGTGCTGACGCTCGAAGGTCTTGAGCTCGTTGTCACCGAGGGCAGCTTGGAGGTGTGTCGCGAAGGATCCGAGATCTTCTTTCCCCCCTCGCAGACGGCCCTCCACCACGCTGAGGGTCTCAGGGGCGCGCTGAAGTTTGTCAGCGGTTGATTGTAGGAGCCAAGCGCGGGCGTCGAGGGCGCAGCCCTCCAGCTCTCCTCCCACGATCATCGTCGTCCGTGAGGCGACGGTGGGGCCGCTGTCGGGTACGAAGCGCGTGTCCACAGGATCCACCGAGACCTGCGAGTGGGGCACACCCAGGGCGTTGGCGACGATCTGTGGCAGCACGGTATGTGCCCCTTGCCCCATCTCAGTGGAGCTGACACGAATTCGCACGCGTCCCCCCTGAACAAGATCGAGGGCGACGCGGGCGGCGATGCGCGCCTCACCAGCCCCTGTGAAGCCTGCACCATGCCAGAAGAACGAGAGCCCAACGCCTCGCGCGGGTGCTCCTAGATCGTGTTTGTCCGTGCCCTTGATGCCCCACTTTCGCCATTTGCGCGCGAAGTCGGTGACCTCCATGGTGTGCTTCAAGACCTCTTCGCTGGCGACAGAGTCTTTGAGCACCTGAGACGTGCCCGTTCGGTCCCCAATCCGCAGGCGATTGTTGAGGCGGAAGGTGTGGGGCTCCACCTCACAGACCTGCGCCAGGCGGTCCATATGTGATTCGATGGCGTAGGCGGTCTGGGGCACGCCAAAGCCGCGAAATGCGCCGTTGGGTGGCGTATGGGTGCGGTAGGCCACGGCTCGGACTTGCACCACCGGCCAGCGGTAGGGCCCAGGGGCGTGAATTGCGCCACGAGAGAGCACCACGGGGCTCATGGTGGCGTAGGCGCCCCCGTCGAAGACGATGTCGATATCTGCTGCGATGAGGGTGCCGTCTTTGGCTGCGCCTGTACGGATGTGCATCCAGGCAGGGTGGCGCTTGGTGGAGTAGGCGATGTCCTCGCTGCGGTCGAGCACAATGCGAACCGGCCGCCCAGCCTTCTGTGCGAGGAGCGCGACGTGGCCACCGAGCACGCTCGGGAAGTCTTCTTTGCCGCCGAAGGCGCCGCCCATGGGGAGGGCGCGCACATGGAGTTTATCCAGCCCAACATCCAGCATCGCGGCCACGGCGGGAGCCACATAATAGGGGCATTGCAGCGAACCCTCCACGCAAACGCCCCCGTCATCTTCGGGGATCGCCGTCATGGCGTTGGTCTCGAGGTAGGCCTGCTCTTGGTGCGGCGTGGTGTAGGCGCCCTCCACGACAATGTCGGCGCTCTCAAGGGCCGCCTCGACGTCCCCGTGGCCAAAGCTCCACTGTGAGAGCACCTCGAGGTCAGGGTCACCACGTTGGTGTTTGGCCACGATCTCGTCGAGGGTCAAGATCGCCTCCAAGGGCTCCATCTCCACCTCCACCGCACGGCACGCCATCTGCGCCTCGGCGCGCGTGGGCGCTGCCACCACCGCCACAGGCTCGCCTTTGTAGCGCACCAGATCATCCGCGAGGAAGGGCATGTCCTGAGCGATCATGCGCACGTTCTTGGTGCCAGGGATATCCGCCGCGGTGGCGAAGATCAGCTTGGACCAGTCGATATTTCCCCCCTGACGGATGCCACGCAAGCGCCCGTGCGCGAGGGGCGCTCGAACGGTGGCGGCATGCCAAAGGCCTGGATAGTCGACGTCGGCGGTGTAACGCAGGCTGCCGTCCATCTTGTCGTGCGCGTCTTTGCGCCTCTTGTTGTCACCAATCATCCATGAAGCGTAGACCTTCGCAGGGTAAGGCGCGAACCAAAAAAACGAAAGATCCTCTGGCCTCGATCTGTATTTTGGATCTGTGGCTGGCCAACAAGAACGCGACAGCCTTACCAAAGGTTGGATCCGCAGAAAGAGTCGTTCTCATCGCGATCTCATAGTGGTAGGGAAGAAAACACTGGAGCACCTTTCAATGAACCCAAGGCCCTTTGCAGCGCTGCTCATTTGCCTTGCCCTGAACGCTGTGGGCGCAGCCGCTGAGGCACGTCCAAGGGCACGTCCAAGGGCACGTCCAAAGGCACG
>JAFCZD010001036.1 GCA_019314525.1 Deltaproteobacteria bacterium | reverse complement strand
TTCACCTCCGCTGTAATCCGCCCATGGCAGTATCCAACCCGATGGTCTCTCCTTCGGATAGTACGCAACCACCCAGCCGTCTGTGCTGACATACACATGAGGATATTGCTCTTCAGCGGATGGCGTAGATGCCAGCCCCACATGAGCGCCCACACACGTCCAGCTCTTGCCCCGGCCGCCCTCGTAGACCAAAACACAGGCTCGGTTCTCTGCAGGGATTTGTGGTGTGCCCTCGAGATGCCGCAGACAATAGGATTGGCTGATGTGATGGCCAACGAAGAGCAGTGTCTGCGGCTCGACCCCAACGCCCGCGAGCCATTGATCGAGCTTGCTGTCCAGGCCGCCAGTGCTGCCTGAGCGGAAACCGCCCCCCTTCGCCTGCAGCTTGAGATCCACACCGCCTAAGGCGTCGAGGACGACCCGCGCGGTCTCCTGGGTGCGCTCCGTCTTCGTGGTGAAGACCGCGTCCGGCACAATCCCTTCCTCTTTCAGGTAGGCACCCGCGGCTCGTGCGGCTCTTCTTCCCGAATCGTTGAGAGGAAGCTTGTCCTTCTCACGCTGGGGCCGCCCCTTGCCATCACAGTGACCGTGCCGAATGAATATGAAACGCATGGTTTTGTTCCTGCCTTGCTCTGGAGTCGCTCAAGGTTACGTCCAAATCCAGGATGATCGGTGTGTGTGCAACTATGCTGCGCAGCGCTTCAGAATAGTTCGGTGCCCTGCTTGCTCCCTTCGCCGCTCCTTCGGTATGTTGGACCAACAGGAGCCACAGAAGATCAAGGCTATCCGACGGATACACGCAACTCAGCTTTGGTTCAACTTGCGTTAACTCTTTAAGCGCACAGCTCTGCAAGAGAGTCAGGAGGTGACACCATGAAAGTCGCTCGCATTATCATGGAACTGCATGGTCACGCGTCTGACTATCGCGCTAAGAAATGCAAGGATCCATGGAAGAAACATCGCAAAGAGATTATCCAAGAATGCCATGCGCAACGTGATGATTATCTTCTTCGCCTAGAGGCACTTTCAATCGCTGCTGCGACCGCCGATTGGCCACGGTGGCAGGTTCCCTGGAAATTTTCCCTGCATCTGCCCCGGAAATCCCGCTGCCGGGTAACCGCCGAGCAACCGCTCGGCCGAGATCCCCTGGCGAGTTTCCCACAAGAGACGGCCCGTTGGGGCCTCGACATCAGGGGAAGCGGGATCGGCAGAAAAGCCTGGGAGAGGACACGTAACGAACACATCATCACGATCCAACGCGGCGAATACAACCTCGGAGACTATGACCCCATTGGCGTGAACTTGGGCCGGGGAAAGCACGGCATCGCAGCAATCTCCTCAAGGTTAGTGGAGATGCTCGCTGACGACAATGAAGCACTCGTCACAGAATGTGCTCGTGGAAGTAGAAGCAACCCTCTGGTCATCGCCGATATGGGGCACCACCAGTATGGGTACCACTACTGCCTGCACTCACTTCGCCGTGTCCATGTTGCGGCGGAAAAGAAGGGTGCAGAGCGAGCGAGCGTCATCCTCGCGTTCTGGCGATGGCGGAATGGCTCAACGAAAGATCCGTGGGCTCACCCCCTGCCCCCAAACGATTGGTGGAATATGAAGCGACACAACGTCGCCTGGGAAGGACACGACCTAGTCGATTATGTTGACGTCTTCTCCATCTAGACGAGAAAATATTTATGGCATACCACGAGACAAACAACGATATCGACTGCGCCATCAATGCTTACTTGCGAGACGTTAAATCAGGCGAACGGAACGTAACACACAGAAACACAGTCTATCTCATCCGCCACAGCACCAACAACAAACTCGCTCCGCTCAAACCCTGTCTGTGGGTTGGCGGATGGCGCGACCCAAGATATGTGGATGCAAAAGGCCAAGAGGCATGGATAGCTGCGTTACGCACCGGCTACATACCTGAGTTCGACCCATGGGAGAAGATGGAAGAGTGTGACTCCACACGCCACGGTGATTTGGAGCCACTCGGCATCCAACCAAAGGGCGACAGGTACACCGTCTTCCGATATGTGAATGCCAAGCACCTGCAAATAGCGTTAGACGAATGGCTACAAACTGAGCATGAACTGCGAAGAATCTTCGGGCGACCGAATGAGCGCACTGAGATCCTCTCGCGCTTCG
>JAFCZD010000014.1 GCA_019314525.1 Deltaproteobacteria bacterium | reverse complement strand
CAGAGTGCAAAGACTCCAGCGCGTATTGTGTGGTTACGAACTCCATGGAGACCTTCTGTGGTCAGGCCTGTGGCGTGGACGCCGATTGTCCCGCCAACTATCGCTGCCTGCAGATTGCAGACAAAGCCAACAACCAGTGCATCCCAGCGGATTTTAGCTGTTATTACTAAGGTGCCTAAATGTTCGCGGCGTAGTCCCGGACGTTATCCAGCGCAAAAGAGGAGACATTTGATGCGTCTTGCTATCCTCGTCGTCATCGCGAGCCTTGGCTTTGGACCCACCCCTGCGTCGGCCTATTGCCTGAAGGTCTTCGCCAACGCAACCACCCCCTATGCGAAATGGGAGACCTCTCCGGTGGAGTATCGGGTGTCTTCGAACGTGACGGATTCCAAAATATTGGCGGCTATCGACGCGGCCTTCGCGACCTGGGGCAGCGTGGAGTGTACTCCGCTGCGTTTCACGAAGGCGGGGACTTTCGATCTGGCCAGCACCAGCTTCCAGCACGATAACGAGGCGATCTACGTCTTCTGGTATGACGCGGCTGCGGGTTTTCCTGCTGATACCAAATATGTGTCCTATTCTTTCATGGGCCATGACAACACAGGCCGACTAAAGAACGCCTCTCTCGCCGTCAACGCCTTCGAGTTTGATTGGGCGACGGACGGATCGAAGTCGAACCTCGACGTACAAAACGAGCTGGTGTCGATGATCGGCACGGTGATTGGCCTCCGCACCTCGAACTCGGTCGACTCGGTGATGCAGACCACGGTGAACTATGGAGACATCTCGCAGCGTGCGATCATGCAAGATGATATCGACGCCATAACCTTCCTCTACAAAGGTGCGACGTGTCCGGTGGTGGCAGTTCCTGGTGTGGATGGCTGTACGGGAAGCGCTCCGAGGCCTGATGGCAGCGTGCCCGCCGATGGCGGCAGCGTGCCTACGGATGGTGCCACCGTGCCTACGGATGGTGGGGTGGTGCCAGCAGACCGTGGCGTGCAACCAGGATACGATTCCGCGCCATCATTCTTTGACGGTCCAGACACCGCCGAGTGTCACAGCAAAGACGATTGCGCCGCTGACGAGGTGTGTACAGTCGACGGAAAATGCGTGAAGCTCGGCGGGTGCACGACATCAGCGCAGTGTGGAGACGGCAAGGTCTGTACCGCCGAGGGTGTTTGTGTGTCCATGGACGACGGTGGTTGCAGTTGTCGAACGGACGGGAACAAGCAAGGCTACGCTGGCTTGCTGGCCCTCTTTTTTATCATGTTGGGTGGCATCGGCCTGCGTTGGCGCCGCCGGAATTGAACGCTCGATCAGGACGGAGATGAGACCGATGGCACGGAGATGGCTAATGCTGGTGGCGTTCGCCACCATGATGTTGGGCGCAGGGCCCGCAAACGCGCAGGTAGAAAAGCAGAAGATCCTCGAGGCGGTCCAGGCGGCGTTTGCGACCTGGGAGCAAGTGGATTGCACCAACCTCAAGTTTGAATACAAAGGGGAGCTCGACCCCTTCGTTCCAGAGAAGGAAGGAGCGCTTGTCGTCTACTTTGGCAATGACAACCTGACCTGGGTCCACGGCACTGACGCGTATTACACGACGTCCACCATTGGGCTTAACGCCGAAGGCAATATCACCAAATCGTCCATTGGCATGAACGCGCGGGACATCAAGTGGAGCATTGGCGCCCAGTCAAATCACATCGACATCCAAACGGCGGTGGCGCACCTTATCCCCGCCGCCATCGGCTTCTATGTGGGGAGCCAGCCCATCAAGGGCAGCCTGCCCAATTTCATCACCTACAATGAGGTCAACCATACGCTCCTGGCCCAGCATGAGATGGGCGCTCAGTACACCTATTTCGACGCTACAGGGCAATGCACGCGCCCCGATGAACCACCGGTGTGTGGCGAGGCCGTGACGCCAGTGGACGCCGGTATCCCTGAGGCTGGAGTGCCCGAGGGTGGGCTGCCAGCTCCTATCCAACTTTGCATCCACCACTCCGATCCCAACGACAAGCCCAACGGCATGTTCTACAGCTGGACCACCCAGCCCATCCCCTATTATGTCTACATCCCCTCCAGTGGGTGGTTGCCAGGAAGTACAGGCGTCGTGCCCGATGGTGGAACCGTGACCTTGGATACGGGAACAACGCCCACAGGCGACGGCGGTGTCGTGCCCACAGGCGACGGTAGCGTGCCTCTAACATGTACCCGCACCGACCAATGCGGCGAAGGTTACGTTTGCACCGCTGAAGGCATCTGCGTTGTGTCAGGCGGCGACGACGGCTGCTGCCGTATCTCCCATACGCGCGAAGAGAACATCGCCTACAGCTTCCTACTCGTGTTTGGTCTCGGCCTCTTCATCTGGCGCCGCCGCCGTCAGCGTCACTCCTAATCAATTACGCTCCCATCGCCAAGCTCGCCCCTGAAATCACAGCCTTTGTCGCTTGGCCACCGCTTTCACGAGGGTGACGTGGGAGGTCCCCACCCGAAGATGCGCACGCGTCGCAAGAAGATGTCGAGGAGCAGCAGCCCGAGGGCGACATAGACCAACAACGACCAGAGGTCTTTGTGGTAGCGCACGGTCTCTCCATCTGCTGAGAGCATGGCCTTGGGGCTCGCGTCGACCTTTCCCTTAGTGACCATCGCCACACGCTCGAGCTTGGCGCGGTCTGGTACGAGGTCGGTGAACTCTTTGGGATAGGGCATGGAGAGGGAGCTGATGGACTCTGCCAACACTTTGCCGTCCACCTTATGTTGTGCGCGCAAGATGAACGCGCCATAGCGGGTCAGCCGAAACTCTGTGGCATAGCGCCCAGCGGCCACCTGAAAGAGTGGGAAGCGCTGCTTGGCGCCAGGCCGCTTGGGATCCAGCACGGTCAGCTCGGAGTCGAGGCCGTTGATGAAGTGATCGCTACGGTCTAGGGCGTCTACGGTCACTTTGACTTTGCCGTGACGGATAGACGAGCGCAGCTCGAAGGAGCGTTGCACGCGGTGGCGCATCACCTCGCGCACCACCTGCGCCCAGAACTTGGAGAAGTCCTTCCAGCGCAGCCACTCCACGGCCCAGCGGTTTTTTACGTCGGAGGTGAAGGCGGCTGTCTTGCCGAGCCCTACACGCCATTGGGCATAGATCGGTTCGCCGAGGTCGCTGACGAGGATCGTCTCGGCCAGGCGCTTGGCCTTGGTGGAGACATAGCCGCGCAAGAAGGGGGCAGCGCCCATATTGATGCCGTCGATGACGTTGGCCCGCTTGGCGACGCGCACCTTGATCAGCTCTTCAACGACGGCCGAGCGGGCGACCTTTGTCGTCTCCTTGGTGAAGATCTTGGGGATATTGTTGGCGTCATTGGTGTGATAGAAGCGCCCGTTTCCGCGCTCGGCGATCATCTGGAGCAGGGTGCGGTCGGCGCCTGAGCCGACGCCCACCGCCGAGACCGTGATCCGCCGGCCCACCATCTCGTCTACGAGCTCGGGGATGCCGTTGTAGGAAGATTGACCGTCGGAGAGCAGGATGACGTGTTTGATCTTGGCGTTGGCTGTCTGCAGCTGATTGTAGGCCTCCTGCAGGCAGGGGCGGATATTCGTGCCCCCACCAGAGCGCAGCCGCGCGATGTCGTTGAGGATCCGCAAACGGTTGGATGCGCGTTGCAAGCGGACGAGGACATGGGCCGAGCTGTCGAAGGCGATGACCCCGAGGAGGTCCTGGCCGCCTAGAAGCTCAGCTGTGGCCTTGGCGGCGTCCTTGGCGAGTTCGATCTTCTGCCCGCTCATGGAGCCGCTGCGATCGATGCAGAGCGCCAGGGCCAAGGAAGGCTGGCTGCGCTTCTTCTCGGTGTCGAAGCGCACGGGCAAGATCTTCTCGATGCGGGTGCCATAGTAGCCGCCAGCGCCAAAGGAGTTTTGCCCGCCAGCCATGAGGAAGCCACCGCCGAGGTCGCGCACATAAGCGTGGATCGCGGCCATCTGGGAGAGGCCAACATAGGTGGCGGGCACGTCGCTGACGATCAAGAGGTCATATTTGGCGAGCTGGGCGACAGAAGATGGCACACCGTATTGTCCGCGCACGGTGACGTCGATGCGCTCGGCCTCCAAGGCGCGTTTGAGGTAGCCAGCGTAGAGCGGCTCTCCTTCGACGAGGAGCACCTTGGGGCGCCCCAGCACGGGCAAGATCGCCGCCGCCGTGTTGTTGTTGCGCCAGGTGTCGCTCTTGACACCGCTGAGGACGAGTCGATAGTTGACGAAGCCAGCCTCGCGCACGAGAGACTTGAACTTGAAGACGTTGCGGCCCGCTTGCAGGGTCACTTTTTTGCGCGCGTCGAGTCCGTTGAGGAACTCATCTTTGTAGAGCGTGAGCGTCGCAGCCTGCCCATGGGTGGAGTAGACCTCGGCTCGCAAATGGAAGGGAGCTCCCATGCGCACGTCTTTGGGCAGCTCGAGGGCCTTCACCAACACTTCTTTTTGCTGACGTACGCCATAGGGCGTGACGTGGATACGCACCTTCTTCCCGCTGGCGCGATAGGCCTCGGCGAGCACGTCTCCTCGGGTTTCATTTCCATCGGAGAGCAGCACAATGCGCGGGATGCGACTCTTTGGGAAGAGCCCGTAGGCGTGTTGCAAGGCCGCCTGAATGTCGGACTCCTGGCCTGAACGCGCGCCGAGGTGCCGTTTTAAGGGGGGCACGCTGGGTTGAGTTGGCGCGAGCTTCAAGACCTCGGGCCGCGTGGCGAAGGTGATGATGCGGACGTCGTTCTTTCCACGTTGTTTCCAGGCGTCGTTGACCACTGCGTGGGCTTTTTCGATGGCTGCGTCATCGACGCTCTTGGACACGTCCACCACGAAGACCGTCGAGGTGAGCCCTTCCTCGCTGAGGATTGTGGGCCGTGCCAGGGCGAGGGCGACCACCACGATCAACAGAGAGCGCACCATTGCCGATAAGGCCTGCTGCGTGCGCGACATATCCACCAAGGAGAACGAGCGGATGAAGAGCAGCGCTGGTATGACGAGGAGAAGCCCGAGCCAGCGTGGGGCGAGCAATTCGATGCGCTCGCCCATGACGCTCAAGGCCAGAGAGTCCATCTCTGGGCGCAGGATCAACAGATAAAAGAGGGCCGCCGCCGCAGTAGTGGCGAAGAGAGTGAGGCCTATGCGGGTTCGCAGACGCATTATCTCCTCACACCGTCATCCTGCGATTGTACGTGAGCCACTCCAATAGCAGCAAGCCAATGACGATGAGTAGCAGGTAGAGCCAGATCTCGCGGCGCAAACGAGTGGAGAATCCAGTGGGAGGGCTGAGCTTCTGGCCACCGAGGGTGAGGGCGCGTTTGGCTTCGATCTGTGACTCGAGGGGGTCGGCGAGGTTTGCAGCGACCTGGAAGCGCGCCCCTGGCAGGAGCACCTCGTAGAGCCCAACATAGCGCCCGTAGAGCACCACATGCTGGCCGCTCACGGGGGCGTTGGCGCTTTGCCGGCGTGGGTCCATGATCTCTACGGAGGGTGGCGGGGCCGTGTCATGAGAGAGCGGAAGGGGCACCTCCCAGGTGGCGCCTGTGTGGTAGGAGGTCACCAGGCTCTCGTCGCCGCCAGCGAACCAATGGAAGGTGTTGATGATCAGTAGCGGGAACGCGACCCGTAGCGGCAAATCACTGCGCTGAGGGTCAAACCCCATGGCTACCAAGCGTCTCTTGCCATCGTCTTGGGCCACGAGGATTGGTGCGCGGAATGTGGCGGCGAGGGGGGTGATATGCTTCCCCGTGGCGAAGCGCGTGGCGTGGGAGATGTTGACGTCCTTGAGGGTGACGAAGCGCATGATGGGGTGTGCAGTGCTTTGCTCGGTGATAATCGGGCGCTCTACTACGCCTGCGGTCTTGATCAGCGGGGTATCCTTGGGCGGGTCGATCAAGAGCAGCGGGATATGAGCTGGAGCCGCAGCGGAGAAGGCATGAAAGACGAGCGCGTCGGCCTTCTGCGCCAGGGCTTGGGTGTATCGCTCAGGCGTGATGCGCGTGAGTTCGAGGTTTTCTTCCAAGAGCAACGCACCCTCCAAGAAGAGGTTGCCTTTGGTCACCAAGAGCACCTTCATCTTCTTACGCTTGGGCAGCAGGGCGTAGGCGCGGTCATCCAGGGGAAAAGCATCAAGCTGTGAAGAGGCGTTGGGCTGTGCGCCTTTTTCCGTGGATCCTGGGCGCACCAGGCGTGCTTCAAGGAGCTCGCCCATGGCAGCCATATCACACCAGGTGCGTCGGCTTCCCTTATGGTCTGTGGGTGAACAGGTGAAACGTTCACGCTTGCCTGCCGCCAAGGTCACCCGCTTCACGTCCGTGAGGTTGCCGTCGGCGTAGAGCTGCAAGTCAACCTCGACAGCGGTCTTTCGATAATTTGCGATCTCCAAAAAGAGCTCGAAGCTCAGCTTGTTGGTGGGGTAGCGGCGCGCTGAGAAGGCGACGATGCCCACGTTGTCGCCCTCTTTGCCCACGGGGATGAAGGTGGCCTCGATGCCTCGCAGGTCAATGTAATCGATGCGCTTCGCGGCGGCAGGGCGTGATGACAGCGGCTGGCCTTTCTTCGCGGGGGCAGGGCGTGATGACGGCGGCTGGCCTTTCTTCGCAGCGGAAGGGCCGGCACCCTTTGCGCCCACTTGCACGCTCTGGAGGACTTGGGCGTCATAGGCGCCATCGCCCACGAGGATCAACATGGGCTTTTCGTGTCCGGCGAGGGCGTCTGCGGCGAACTTCAACGCCCGGGCAAGGTCGGCGCGTGTGTCTGTAGGCTCGACCTTCTTCAGCGCCTGGAGGAGAGCCTTTTCGTCTCCAGTGAAAGGGGTCAAGGGCGTGATGTGGGCGTCCATGCGCACGAGCATCATTGAGTCTCCGCCGCCGAGGCCCCGTACGATTTCACGGGAACGGGCGAGGGCGGTCTCCATGCGTGTGCCGTGATCACCATCCGTGGCACGCATGGAGGCGCTCGTGTCAAGGAGCAACAATACGCGGCGTTCTTTCATCACAGTGGCGGTGAGGCGGGGGTTTCCCAGCGCTGCCACCAGCAGCAAGAGCAGGAGCAGTTGGAGCAGCAGTGAAGCCAGGCGCTTGAGGCGGTGAAAGAGGCTGTCGGATTGCCGCTCCTTGATCACGCGCTGCCAGAGATTGGCGAAGGGCACGGCGACGCGTCGTCGCCGTAACTTGAGGATGTAGAGTAGGGTGACCACCATGGCCAGCCCGCCGAAAATCAGCGCCAATTGCGCGAAAGGCAGGCCAAGGAGCGTCATCGGAAGAATCCCCCACGGCGAAAGATGGAGAGCACGAGCTCATCAAAGGCGACCCGTGTGTCAGCGCGCATGAACGCCACCTGCTTAGAGACACAGAAGTCGTTGAGGTCGGCGCAGAAGCGGGCATGCTCCCGGGCATAGGCTTCGAGCATGCGGGGGGTGATGGTCACTTGCCGTCCCTCTCCCGTTTCGCAGTCGATGAGCTGTAGATCTCCCTTGAGGTTGGGGGTCGCTTCATGATGGTCGTAGAGTTGAATGACGAGGGTCTCAAAGCGGTTGAAGCGCAAGACGTTGATGGCGTCCTGGTAACCCTCTGGGTCATAGAAGTCTGAGATCAGCACCGCGAGTCCACGTCGCTTGTTCTGGGCGACAAAGGAGCGCAAAGCGCTCGCGAGCTGAGTTTGGCCTCCAGGAGAGACGCCGCGCAAGAACTCGAAGACCTTGAAGATCCGACGCTTGCCCCGTGCTGGTGCGAGGCGGTCGCGCAAGCCGTCGGCGAGGGTGACGATGCTCACACGGTCGAGGTTGCCGAGGCCTACGTAGGCGAGGGCCGCTGCGATCTGCATTCCGTAGTGCAGCTTGGGAGGCTGGCCCATGCGCATGGAGTCGCTGACATCGAGCAAGAGATAGATCGTGAGGTCTTCTTCTTCTTCGAAGAGGCGTAACAAGACGCGATCCATGCGACCGAGGATCGACCAGTCGATGTAGCGAAAATCGTCACCAGGTGCGTAGTCACGGTGGTCGGCGAACTCGATCCCCGAGCCGATCTTGCGCGTGCGACGATCTGCCCGCATTCGGCCAGAGAAGAGGCGTTTGGCCACGATATGCAGATACTCAAGCTTCTTCAGGAACGCTTCGTCGAAGAGGTCTTCGCTCTGCTTCTCGTGGGCGCCTTGGGCGCTGCGTTTCGCCACTAGAGCTTCTCGGTGGAAGCAATGAGCCGTTCAGAACCCACCTCAGAAGCTGGGAGGGCGGGTTTCTGACCGGTTCCTAGGCATTTGTTTGCCATCATCTTTCGTTTCTTTTGGTTCGTGACTTACGCCGCGAACGTCTAGGGGGCCTCTTCAGGGAGCATCTTGAGGATTTCTTCGAGCACCTGATCTGTGGAAATACCCTCGGCTTCACCCTCGAAGTTGAGGATTAATCGATGTCGCAGGGCGCTGCCGGCGACCTTGCGGATATCCTGTGTCGAGGCTGAGAAGCGCCCGTCGAGCAGGGCCGACATCTTGGCGCCCATCAAGAGCGCCTGGGCGCCGCGCGGGCTGGAACCATAGCGGACGTACTGCTTGACGCCTTCTGGGGCTAACGGCTGCTCTGGGTGGGTCGCCTGCAGCATGCGGATGGCGTAGTCTTGGACGAGCGTGGAGACTGGGACATCACGTAGAACGGCACGCATCTCGAGCAGGCGCTCTCGTCCGATGACGGCTCTACCATGGGGTGTGTCCCGGGACGTTGTGCGCTCGAGGATGCCGTGGAGATCCTCGCGGCTAGGAAACTCAACCTTGATCTTGAAGAGGAAGCGGTCGAGTTGGGCCTCCGGCAGGGGGTAGGTGCCTTCCATCTCGAGGGGGTTTTGTGTCGCGAGCACCATGAAGGGCTGCTCGAGGATGTGGGTGGTGCGCGAAATCGTGACGCACTGCTCCTGCATGGCCTCGAGCATGGCCGATTGCGTCTTAGGGGTGGCGCGGTTGATTTCATCGGCGAGCACGATATGGGCAAAGATCGGTCCCTGATGAAACTCAAAGTGCTTCTTGCCAGCGTCATCCTCGACGATCATCATCGTGCCTACGATGTCTGCGGGCATCAGGTCGGGCGTAAACTGGATGCGTGAGAACTTGAGGTCCACGCACTCTGCGAGGGTCCGCACCAGCATGGTCTTGCCGAGACCGGGGACCCCCTCGAGGAGACCGTGGCCACCTGTGAGTAGGCAGGTGAGCACGGCCTCGATGACCTTCTCATTGCCCACGATCACTTTACCGATCTCATCGCTCAGACGAGAGATGTCGCGGCCAAATGCCTCAACGTTTTCCTCAGCAGAGCGTACTTGATCTTCGGACATCGTTTTCTCCCACATCAAATAGCGGCGAGTTTAGTCAGCTGGTCGAAAATATCTTTCCATCTGGAACACGAACCATCACGGCTGGCCCCAGCCTCCTTAGCGCGGTTTTATCAGCTCGAAATAACGTTTGATGTAATAGCGATGCCCTGGTGGGACTTGCTCACGCTTGAGGACATCCTCGACGATCTGGGTGTAGTCTTTGTAGACACGCCGGTAGCGGCGTGACGCGAAGCCTTTGTCGGCGGCGCCGAGGATCACCTCGCTCCGGCTTGGGCCTTGGCTTTCTTTGCCTTTGACGAAGACGCCCTTACGTTTGGCAGCGAGCTTCGAAGCGTCACCTTTGGTGTTGGGGTCGCTGCCCTGGCCGATGCCGTCTCCAGGCTGCTGTCCTGGGCCACCCTGCTGTCCCTTACCTTGGCCTTGGCCTTGGCCTTGCCCCATACCAGGCATGGGTAGGGATACGCCACCTTTGCCTCCCATTCCAGGGACCAGCGTGATGTCCTTGCCCTTGCCTTTGCCCTTGCCCTTGCCTTTGCCTTTGCCTTTGCCTCCAGCGCGCCGCATGAAGTCTTGAAGCCGACCCATGCGTACCTTGCCTCCCTTGCCAAGACGACGGAGGAACTCCTTGAGGTCTTGCAGGTTTGTTTGTGCCTTGGCCATCTTGCGCTGCTTGTTGATCTGATTGGCGAAGCGCTGCAGTTTCTTGGCGGCCTTCATCAGCGCCTCGAGCGCCTTGCGCTCTTTGGGGTTCAGCTTGTTGATCAAGTTTGCTGCTGCCTGTTTTAGCTCCTGGTTGAGTCGTTGCAGTTGCCGACGCTGCTGGGCATGTTGCTGCTGACGGCGGTTGAGCCGTTGCAGCTGTCGACGCTTGCGTGCCAGACGACGCTTGAGTTGGCGCCGCTGTTGCGGCTTCTTCTGCATTTTCCGCTGAAGCCGCCGAATGTGTCGTTGGAGCGCCTGTGCCTGGCGCGCGAGATCCTTGCGGTTGAGTTTTTGCTGGGCTGCTCGTTTGAGGGTTTTGGCCAGCCGCTTCTGGTCGCGGCGCTTGAGCTTGTGAAGCTTCTCGGCGAGCTTCTCCATCTCCTTGCGAGCTTGATCCAGGTCTGCTCGCTTCAAAGCCTTGGCGAGCTTCTTGGTTAACTTGTCCTGGTCGAGCTTTTTGCCCATGGACTTGAGCTTCTTGAGCAGGTCTTCGTAGTCCATGTCGAGGCCCGCGAGGAGCTTCTTCTCCAGCTCGGCGAGGCGCGCGAAGAGTTCTTTTTGTGTGAGGCGCTTGCGCTCCAGGTCATCAAAGAGCTTGTTCAGCTCTTTGGCCAAGGCCTTCAAATCGGGGTCTTGCCCACTCGCGCCTTTCATCAGCTCTGCCAGGGCATCGCGATGGGGTGCGAGGGCCTGCGCGTCGATGCTCACACGGGGCAGCGCGGGGGGCGCTGTGATCAAAGGGGCAGGAGCTGTGGGAAAACGCAGTACGGCCACCAGCAGCAGGCAGATCGCGAGCAGGCCAGTTGCTTGCAGGTCTTTGGGGGCACGAAAGGGCGCGGCGCGACATGGGACGATTTCCTTCAGGTAGCCAAGGGCGTCGCGCACCTGCGCTTGCATGAATGGGGATGGGTCTTGGGCTGCGGAAAATTCGAAGCCTGTGCTGATGCGATCATGCAGCGAGTGGCTGTCGTCGATGAGTTTAGCGGCGGCGTTGACGCGCACTGGGCGACTGGCTGCCACGAAAGCGGCCAGCAGCGGGAGCACGAGGGCGCCAGCTATGGCAAAGAGCAGGTGTGACGCTGTGAGCAGGTCGAGGCGTCGCAGGTAGAGAGAGAGGGTGGTACCAAGGAGGGAGATGATGAGGGCGGTTGTGGAGGCATCCAGAGCACGCTGCAGGCGCAGCCGTCGACTGACCCTGGCGATGACTGCGCTGATTTGCTGGTGTTCGCTCACGATCCTGTCTCGCAGTTCCGCAGCCCATGATACGCCAGCGAAGAGCTACTTTCCGCCAATAGGTTCCTGTTTTTGCTGGGACCCGATTTTTGCTGGGACCCTACGTCTGCAATGGCTCACTTCAGCTATAGCGGCTAGCTACCCAGAGATATCAGGCTCAGCGGGCAGGGCGCCCAGGAGTCGTTGTTGTGGTGTTCCCAGCGTTGTTGACCAACGATTGCAACTCGTCCATGTCGTTGCTGCGTCCCATGGCCTCCTCGAGGGTGATCAATCGTCGTAGATACAGGGCGCAGAGGGATTGGTTCATGGTCTGCATCTGGTGCTTCGCTTGCCCAAGCTGCATCTGAGAGTAGATCTGGTGTACCTTGTCTTCACGGATCAAGTTACGAATCGCAGCGTTGGGGATCATCACCTCCACCGCAAGGACTCGACCTGGTCCTGAGGCCTTGGCCATTAGCGTCTGCGAGACGACGGCTTCAAGCACGAAACTCAGCTGGGCGCGCACCTGCGCCTGTTGATGAGGAGGGAAGACATCGATGATGCGGTTGATGGTCTGCACCGCCGAGTTGGTGTGCAGGGTGGCGAAGGCGAGGTGTCCAGTCTCAGCTGTGGTGAGTGCCGCCTCGATGGTCTCGAGGTCGCGCATCTCGCCGATGAGCACCGCGTCGGGGTCCTGACGGAGGATGTACTTCAAAGCGTTGCGGAAGCTCTTCGTATCAGAGCCCACCTCGCGCTGATTGATGATGCAGCCCTTGTGGGGGTGCAGATACTCGATGGGATCCTCAATGGTGATGATGTGCTGCCGGCGCTCGGTGTTGATCTTATCGACCATCGAGGCCAACGTCGTGGACTTACCTGAGCCTGTGGGGCCTGTAACTACCACCAGACCCCGGGGTCTGCGGCAGAGTTCCCCGATAATGGGCGGCAAGCCCAGCTCTGAGAAGGAGAGGATCTTAAAGGGGATTACGCGAAACGCACCTGCGACGGCCCCGCGCTGCATGAAGATGTTGGCGCGGAAGCGCGCCAAGTTCTTGACGCCAAAAGAGAGGTCGAGCTCGAGGTCTTCTTCGAAGCGCACCTTCTGGGCGTCCGTGAGGATGCTGTAGCAGATCTGCTTGGTGTCCACTGGAGTCAAAGGGGGCACACGAAGAGGCACGAGTTGCCCATCGATGCGCAGTTGTGGTGGGGACGCTGTGGTCAGGTGGAGGTCAGAGGCCCCCTTATCGATCATCGCCTTGAGCAACTGGTGGAGATTGGCCATCTTGCTTACTCTCTCTCTCTCGAGAGCCCTAATTTAGCCCGAAGTGAAACGAAAGGGGAGAAAAGGGGAGAAAAGGAGTCATCTTCCAACATTGATTCAATCTGATGTCGACACCCGCGTGATCTCCTCAAGGGTGGTCATGCCTTCACGGATCTTGCGTAGGCCCGCCATGCGCAGGGTTTGCATGCCCGTTCGGATGGCCTCGGCTTTGAGTTCAGCCGTGGATGCTCCCTGGAGCACGAGCTCCTTGAGTTCGTCCACCAGGGGCATGACCTCATAGAGCGCGACGCGGCCTTTGTAGCCAGTTTCGCTGCAAGTGCGGCAGCCACGGCCACGGAAGACCGTGGTCGATTCGGCATCCGCTGGCGGCATGCCCAGGTCGATGAGGGCCTGAGGGCTGGAGGGCAGCTCCTCCTTGCAGTCAGCGCACACGCGGCGGGCCAGTCGTTGGGCGAGGATCAGGTTCACGGAGGCGGTGACCAAGAAGGGTTCCACTCCCATGTTGAGCATACGGTTGATGGTGGAGGGGGCGTCGTTGGTGTGGAGCGTCGAGAGTACCATATGCCCCGTGAGCGCCGCCTTGACGGAGATCTCCGCTGTCTCGAAGTCGCGAATCTCGCCCACCATGATGATGTCTGGGTCTTGGCGCAGAAAGGACCGCAAGGTGTTCGCGAAGTTGAGGCCAATCTCATCGTGCATCTGCACCTGGTTGATGCCAGGCAGGTTGTACTCGATGGGATCTTCTGCTGTGGAGATATTCTCTGAGATCTTGTTGAGGTCCGAGAGCGCGGAATAGAGCGTCGTCGTCTTGCCTGAACCTGTGGGCCCCGTGACCAACACCATTCCATAAGGTTGGTGGATCGCTTTCATGAAGTTTTCGAGGGGTTGTGAGTCGAAGCCAAGCTTGGTCATGTCCAGCTGCAGGTTCGACTTGTCGAGGAGGCGTAGGACGATCTTCTCACCGTACATCGTGGGTAGCACCGAGACGCGGAAGTCCATCTCGCGTCCTTTGCCCAACTTGAGCTTGATGCGGCCATCCTGAGGCAGGCGCCGCTCCGCGATGTCGAGGGAACTCATAATCTTGATGCGGGATACCAACGCGTTCTTGAGGCGCTGGGGTGGGTTCATCTCCTCGTAGAGCACACCATCGATGCGGTAGCGGACCCGAAGTTTCTTCTCATAGGGTTCGATGTGGATGTCACTGGCACCCTTCTTGATGCCATTGATCAGTATCAAGTTGACGAGGCGCACCACAGGGGCCTCCTCGGAGGCCCGCTCTAGGTCGACGACGTTGACGTCTTCCGCGTCTTCGGAGAAGTCGATCTCGCTCTCGTCGAAACCGTCCATCACCTCTTCGTAGTCCACCCTGTCGTGGTAGCGCGTGATGGCTTCCTCGATGGCCACCTCTGAGGCGACGACCACCTCGATGTTGTAGCCTGTGAGGAACTTTAAGTCGTCGATGGCATAGATATTCGAGGGGTCGGCCATGGCGACGATGAGGGAGGCGCCAGCACGATTGATTGGGATACACTGGTGCTTCTGGGCGACCTCTTTGGGGATCAGGTTGAGGACATCCTCGTCAATGTCGAACTCGCTGAGGTTGATGGACGGGACGCCATATTGTTTGCTGAGGAAGTTTGTCAGGTCTGCTTCGGCGATATACCCCATTTTGGTGAGGCTATAGCCAAGGCGGCCTCCGCTGTCCTTCGACTGCTTCTGTGCTTGTTGTAGTTGTTGGTGAGAGATTAGGTTCTCTCGGACCAGAAGCTCACCAATGCGACTCATCGAGGATCCTCGTTGGATGCGGCGTGTACTAAGCCTCGCCAGGGTCTCCTGGCAAGGGGCATAGCGCTGATTCTTGAGATGACGAAGTCTAACGCCTTAGCTCGGCGCTTGCCAGCCAGGATTCTGCCCGAGAGGATTCAGTTACCCACGTTTTCAATCATCAACGTAAGGTCACGTTGATATCATACGTGTTGGTGGCCTCACCGAAGCCCCAGATGGCGATCAGGTAACGAGCTTCCTTGGTTACAGTAGCCTGCACTAGCTCGTTGTCGTCCTCGCTGCGCGAGGTGGCGATCACCCCACCGTCGGGCCCGAGGAGGGCAAGCTCGAGGTCCCCGTTGTTGTGGAAGAACCGGATGGTCACCGAGGCTTGGACGCCAGCACCGATGGTGAGGCCATAGAGATCCACGTCACCTGGGTAGCAGATCTCCCAGCCTGGGATGTCGCCGAGACCTGGGAGGTCCTTGGCGGTGCTGCTACTGTTGTTGGGCTCCTCATCTTTATCGAGGCAGTCATCGGAGCTTTGCACTGTGGCGCCGTCGAGCGCTATTTCGCTGTCTTTGGTGAGCGTGACATCGCCCACAGGGCCGCCATCGAGTTTCTCATTGATGGGGACACAGATGTTTCTGTTGTTGCGCTCCACGCAGCGATAGTCGTCAGGACAGACCTTGCCTGTGGGCGCGCATGAAAAGGGAGTGTCACCAAGATCTGGGCTGTAGCAGCCGCTGGTGCTGGCGAGCAGGAAGATGCAGAGAGAGGTCTGGAGGCGCGTGTTGAGCATCTGTATTTCCACCTGTGTTTCCTAAAAGGCGATTTGCCCGGCCAGGCCTGCAGCGTGGGGCCCTGCCCACGGGAAGGCAAAGACGCGCACTACCCGCCGCGTGGGGATCGCGTGGGCATCCTCGTCAAGGCGTGCCTTCTCTTGCGCGCGGTATTCACGGTCTTGGTACCAGAGGTAACCCGTCGCTCCCGCGGCGGCGATCCCCATCCCCAAGAGCACGGATCCCACGGTGGAGAAGGTCTTTCCTTGGCTCTCATAGCTGCTTACATCCCGCTGGTCGAAGCGGATGGCAGGGCTCGAGCCACAGCTGTTATTTGGGCAGCTTTGGCTGGCGAGATCCTCTACCGCGCTTTCACGGTCCATCGCGAGGAGCAAGGACGCAACCCCTCCACCGATGAGCGCCACAGAGGCCCCTGCCGCAACCCAAAGCCAGGTGCCATAGGGGGAGTGGATCTCAGGCAACTTCTCTGGGCCAAGGTGTGGTGGGCGGCCACCCTCCACGACGATGATATGAGGCGTCCGCCGGCTGCCTGCGTTGGCCACCACGCCACGTCGGCCAGCACCCTTCTTTTCGGCTGTTAAATAGTATTGGATCGACGTGGAGGTGACACGGCGGCCAGGAATCACTGCCATGAAACCGTCACCTTGGGGTTTCATTTCTAGCTTGCGGAACGTTCGCTGGCCACCCTTGCGGTAGTAGACCCACACATGATCAACGCCGAGGTCAGGAGGCAGCTCTGCTTGCACGGAGATGCTCTTGCGCACTTTGGCAGCGTCGATGGGCGTGTGAATGAGTTGCAATGACACCACATGCTTCTGCCCGCTGGCGCTCGTATGTGCCGCTCCAGGAGTGGTCAGCGTATTTGTCGCCTTGTGCTTGATGCCCAATTCTCGCTCCACCCGTCGTACCATCTTCTCTACTGCGGGTCGGCTGGGGTCCTTGAGGCGCGCCTTGTAGAGGAATCGCTGGTAGCTCTTCAGCGCATCTTGACGCTTACCGAGTTTTTCGTACGTGCGGCCAATGTTGAGCAGAATGGGGGGGGCAGGGCGCAGCGCGAAGGCTTTGCGCAGCTCGCCAATGCTCTCTTTGAGCTTACCTTCATTATAGAGCGAGAGGCCAAGAGCGAAGTGTTTCTTGGCGCGTACATCCTCGTCCTCTGGTTCAGGCTGTGCCCAGGTAAGAGAGGGGAGGCTCAGGACGAAAATGACAAGCAGTAGCCGGAATATTGGTGACATGGGTAACGTCATCGCCTCGGAGCTTTGGTTGTGGTTACCAAGCGTGATTGCTACATGCTGCCAGGGTTATTGCGAGCCAGGGTTATTGCGAGAAGGGGTCAACCCAATCACCACCAGCTTTCTTCTTCTTCTTCTTCTTGGTCTTGGTCTTCTTCTTGATGCGTTTCTTTAGCGGCTTTTTTGTGCGCGTCGTACGCTTGCTCTTGACGACTGTCGCCACCTTCTTTGGCGTTACACGCTTTGTTCGTACAGTCGCCTGAGGCTTCACAGTTGCCGGAGGCGTCACAGGGGCTTTGACGGTTGCTGCATCGAGCTTCTCCGCGGCTGGCGCCGTGCTATCTGCGATGGTGCCAACGTCGGGTTTTGTCATGGTCGCGTCGGGTTTTGTCGTGGTCGCGGGTTTGCTCGTGGCTAGAGCCCTCGCAGCAGCGGCATCATGTTCAGCGTTTGTTGGCGATAGTTTGGCGGTGGTCGGGACAGGTGGGGTCGCAGGTTGGGCCGAGGGAGGTTGAGTTGGCGTCGAGGGTACGGTGGGACCGTCGCCGCTCCGCATCAACGTCACACCAGCCACAGCCAAGATCGCACCGAGTCCGGCGGCGAGGATCAGGCTGCCAATAGGAGTTCCTTTGCGCTCCTCGTCGGGCAGGCTCGGAGCTGCCTCAACCATGGCCACAGGGACGCGCGCCAGGTTCGCTAGTTGTTTGTCATCCACTACGGCAGGGGGGAGGGAGCTCGAGACCCGCTTGGCGTCGAGGATGAAGTCATCGAGGGCGGCCTCAAGGCTGACGCCGTCCTCATCAGAGGGCACCATATCTTCGATGCTCGGTGAGATCCCCTGGACGAAGGCTTTCACCGTGCGTTCGATGGGGAGCGTTACCGATTCTTCGGTTGTCTTGGGCTTGCTGGTGGGCGTTTTGGCCTTGGGTTGGCTTCTTGCACCGGGTTTGCTTTGAACCTTACGTAAGGGCGCCGAAGCAAGCTCTGCCATGGCGGCCAACTCTGCGTCGGCCAACTCTGGGGCGCCACCCTTGGGCCCATGCTGGGACTTCTTCTGCTTGTCGTTCGCCACCTTGTACGGCTCCTGTGAACGTCGACTCTAGACGCGGGTCGCGCGCAGCGTAGCGCAAGGTGCCATTTTGCATAGCATGCCTATGTTGTCAACCACTTGCGGCTCATGACTCGGGGCGGGAAGCTCGCCAGGGGCGTGCATGCTCGTGGCTGTGAAAAGATACAGCCTGTTGTGGCTCCTTGCCTGGGTTTGGGCTAGCATCCCGCGCCATGACTTCAGAGCCAAATAAGGGGAAAAAACGTTCCACGATTGGTGCCCCCCGTCGACGCGACGCAACGGTGCGGCTCCAGCCCGATGTTGCGCGACGTGTCCAAGATGGGCACCCGTGGGTCTTCGAGGACGCATTACAAGGACGTAAGCTCAGCAAATCCGTGGGTGATCCCGTAGACTTGGTGGCTACTTCTGGCGAGTTTTTGGCGCGGGCGCTCTTTGACCCAGGAGGGCCCTTGGCGTTGCGGGTCTTCTCCCGCCAGGCTGGGGCGGTGGTGGATCCCCATGGGGTGGTACAAGAGGCTGCGCGGCTGCGCCGTGACTTGCTCGATATTTGCCCCACGAGCTGTCTACGCGTCATCAACGGCGACAGCGAAGGTCTCCCAGCGTTCAACGCAGATCGCTACGGCGACTATATCGTGATCTCGATGTACAGCGCCGTGGCGGAGCGTTATCTTGAGGCCGCTGTGGATGCGTTGGTGGAGACATGGTCTCCACGAGGCGTCTATCTGCAGCGGCGCTATCAACCAGCCCCCCAAGGCAAGGCGCGTCCTCCCGGTGAGCTGATCCATGGCGAAATCGCTCCGCTAGAGGTGGTGGTGAGCGAGGGAAGGTTCCGCTTTGGCGTGGATGTCTCTGCCCCGCTAGGTACGGGGATCTTTGCCGACATGCGTCTCGGTCGCCAACGAGTGGCCAAGGTCGCGGCGGGGCGGCGCACCCTCAACTGTTTCTCCTACACGGGGGCATTCTCACTGGTGGCCGCTCTCTCTGGTGCCAAGACAGTGGTGTCCGTTGATTCAGCTGCCAGGGCTCATGCTCGAGCCACGCACAATTTCCATCTCAATGGCATCGATGATGGAGATGACCGTTTTCAGTTCCTGACGGGGGATTCTTTTGCCGTACTTACACGTATGGCGGAGCGCAAAGAGCGCTTCGATCTCGTGGTGCTCGATCCGCCTACTTTCTCTTCGGCGAAAGGCCGCACCTTCACGGCGATCAAGGATTACGCCGAGCTGGTGGCGGGATCTTTGGCGGTGCTGGAGCAGGGGGGCCTGCTCCTGGCAGCGAGCAACGCGGCAAAACTGCCTGACGTCGACTTCGAGCGGGCGATTGGACGTGGGGCCGAGCGTGCGGGGCGACGGGTCGCCATAGTGGATCGCTTTGGTCAGCCGGCGGACTACCCAGCAGCGCCAGGTTTTCCAGAGGGCCGCTACCTCAAGGTGGCCATGGTTCGTGCCATGGGGCCAGCGTAGAAGTCCCAGCTACTCTCCGCCTATCCTCCGCCTGCCCTCCGCCTGCCGTCATCTTTCGTTACGCTGCGAAGGCGAGAGCGCTAGGCCCAAGAAGCGATACCCCACGGCTCGTCCACGTCGGCGAGCGACGAGCACCAAGGCGTATTCTCCGTGGGCCAGGGGGGGCAAGGGGATCATCGCGGGTGTTGGCAGGCCCCAGCGTGATCCCATACGCTTGCGATGGATCCAGACCTCTACGCGATGGCCTCCAGGGGTTGAGACCTCGAGATCTCCTTGGCCGTTGATCTTGGCGTCTATCGCCACGCCAGCGTCATGCTGTAGCCAGATACCGTGGGAGGAGCGCCCAAAGAGCACGCGCAGGGTGTGGTATCCCAACTCCTCGAGCTCCTTCTTCGTCACATCGTCGGCCTCTTTCGGGGTCGCGTAGGGTGTGGACATGGCGATCATTACGCGCTTGTTGCTTTGGGGATCCACGATGAACATATTGTCGAGGTGATCGTCTCCAGGGACGCGCCCTGCTTTGTTGTAGATTCGGAGGGGCCGCCCCAGAGCCTCCTTGGCGCGGGGGGCGACCTTGTTGGGGGAGGCGAGGAGGTCGGCCTGGAGGCGTCGCAGGTCCCGATGGTGAAGGGGGAAGCGCTCCTTCGGGGGCAGTTCACGATGGAGCATCACCCGGCGTAGCACCTCTTGCAGCTCGAAGAGCGTAGTGCAGTTGGCCTCTTTGGGGCAGCGCGCGTATTTTCGCGCCGAGTTGCGCTCAGGGATCACACCCTCACGCCGGCCCCGTCGAAATTCAATCCGCGGTGAACGACGAAGGTTGGAGTTGGGGTGAGGGTGGGTGTAGCGCCGCTGCATGACCATCCGTGGTAGCCCCCAGCGAGCCGTCAAATAGCGTTCGTTCAGCTCGTCAAAGCCAGCGATCTCCATTAGCCGGTTGTAATCAACGTTGGTGCTGATACGCAGGGCGCGCTGTTGAAGGCGATAGACCCGGCCCGCGTAGCGACCATCATCGTCCTTGAATGAGACGTGGGTGGCTCCATCGAGGCCATAGCGGTTGAGGGTCCACAGAGCGCCCACAGCGGCTACGAGCTTCACACACGAGGCAGGCCAGTAGCGTTTCCAGGAGTACATGAAGGCTGTGTCGCGCAGGCTGTGGAGCACATAGCCGGGCTGCTTGACGCCACGTACGATCTGGGTTGCGAGCAGATAGGTGCCCACGGGGATCCGGTAACGACCCGGCGTGGGGGCTTGCGAAGTGGGCAGAGACTTCTGTCTGGCCAAGGTCCGCCCGATGATGTGGCGGTCGGTGATGAGTTCAGCCTTGCGGTACCAATCAGGCACGAAGAGGCGACCGTGAGGTTTTGCTAGGGCGGGCGTGGGCGTCCATGAGCGCCAGGCGCAGACGAGCAGGAGCGTGAGGGCAAAGACGAAGCGTGGGGAAGTCAAGCGTCGGCCTCCGGGGAGAGGGCCTCATCGGGCCCAGCTGCAGGGGTGGCGGTGGCACATCGATAGGCGCGGTTTTGCAGCCCGGAGAGCAGCACGTAGAGCAGACCCACAGCGCCGACCCAGAGCGTCGTGTGCTGGGGAGCGGACCCCAAGGCGAGGCTGGCGAGGAGGGTCGCGGCGGGCAGCAAGATGCCCAGAACAAACGCGCGGGCCGCGGGCCGCTGGGCGCTGGGGAGCCCGCCATAGAGCAGGTTTGCCACTGGTGTACGGAGAATTGTCTTCAAATCTGTCTCCACCAGACGAGCGAAGATGGCAGCCGCCATGGGCCACCCTACGCGAAAGGAGAGGGCCGCAGCTGGAAGCAGGGCGCCGTAGAGCAGGTTGACTGTGGCCATGCCGTTTCCAACCAGCAGGTGTGGGGCGAGCAGGGCCTGAAGAAGAGCACCCATGAGCGCAGCGCTCACAGCGTAGAGCCCAAGGAAGGAGGCTAACTGCGTTTCGGCAAAGGTGGTGGCGAAGACACCACTGTAGAGGTAGCGCAGCCCATGACGAACCACGGCCAAGGCGGCGGATCCCATGGCGATGGCGGCGAGGAGAGAGGAGCGCGTGAGAGCGTTGAAAGCGCTCAGGGGGCCGCTTAGATGGCCTTGGGTGGGTTCTCCGCTCTGGCGAAAGTGGTGACGCCGCCCTCGGGCAACCCAGACCAGGAGCGCGGAGGCGTGGAGCAGGGCGGCAAGGGGCAGCAGCTGGGGTGCGCCCAGGCGTGGAGCGAACGTCAAACCAGCGCCACCCAGAGCGGCGCCGACGCGTGCTCCAGAATAGACGAGTGGCACCTCACGCATCGCCCGATCCCGTTGGATCAGCGCCAGGATCACGACCCCCCAGTGAATGCGGAAGAGCAGGTGCCCTGCCTCGATGAACGCGTAGAGCATGCCATAGCCCAGCGCATGATCCAGACTCACAGTGGCCGCCAACGTCGCGAGCACGAGGGCGTTAAGGGCGAGGATGACGGTGAGCGTGCGTTGAGTGCCTAGAGTTGCGGCCAGAGGGATATACGCGAAGGTGAAGATCAATGAGAGCACGGCTTTTGCGGCGAAGACCGTGGGGAGGGCGTCGACGCCAACGCGCTTGAGGAGCAGCGCCTGTGCGACGCCATCGGAGAGCTGCACGGCGGCTGTGACCAGCGCGAAGAGCGCCCACAGCTCGATCCAGCTCTTGCCTCCCCGATGCTCGTTCACGGTGTCTTCGATGCCATCACTATTTGACGATGAAACGAATGCGGTAGCGCGCTACGGGTTGCCCTAGTTCCAGTTCCACGAGTCGTCGTAACACGACATCGTCGCGGTAGGCAAAGGGCATGTCCCGAACTTCCACGAAGCTCGATTCGCTGCCATCGCTGCGGATGATGTGGTAGCGGTGGCGGTCTCCGTCCTCACTGCTGACACCCTTCAGCGCGCCTTCCAGGGCATAGCCCCCACCGTGGGGTAGGATATTCGCTTGGTGGAGTCGTTGCCCAAGATCCAGGCGTCGGGCACGCTCGGTCCAACCCAGCTGTTGAAGGGCCGCCTCGTTGAAGTTTCTGTGGGGGCGGATCAGGTAGACTGGCTGGTCGGGCCCGAGGGTGAGCGGGAAGAGTCCTGTGTCACGATCTTCAAAGAAATAGGCCCCAAGGTAGAAGAGGCCTGGGGCTCTGAACCCCTGGTGGGTCGCGTTGCGCACCACATCAAAGGTACCGAAGAGGCGCTCTGCAAAGAGCTCCCGTCTACGGTGGTTGAAGGCTTGGACGTCGCTACAGAAGCGGTAGTAGGCCCCTGCGTTCTCTCCTAAGAGCAGTGAGAGTTCGCCCCATGGGGTCTTGTAGCGTGTAGCCATCGCTTGGAGTTCGGCGCTCTCATCGAGATAGAGACCAGGACCCAAAGGGCTCTGAGCTCGGTGTTCATGCCCAGAGCTATGGATGATGAAGATCTCCTGGGGTAGCGCGGCATCATCCGTGAAGGTCGATTCGAGGGTGCAGACATCGACGAAGTGGTTGCTCTCGTGCAGATCGTATCCGAGTTGAACACCCTCGAGGATGGGTGGATCTCGGCGGGCTTCTTCTGCTTTTCGGCGTACCAGGTTGACATCGGGGGGGGCAGTCAGCGCACCCACCAACATGCCACAGCCGTTGGGCTTGGCGTCCAAGACCGCGATCTCGGGGTTGAGCGCGAGGAGGCCACCATAGCCGAAGCCATAGCGCCAACGCCGAGGGTTTCGCGTGACGGTCGCATCGGGCGCGCCGATGAAGCAGGCACGATTCTCTAGACCAAGCTCTCGTTGAATATGATGGATCTTGGCCAGGCCGAAGGCGGCGTTGGTCGCACACAACTGCGCCGCGAGATCGTTAACCCCAGCGACAAAACAGTAGTCTTTGGCCAGCGTTAGCCCATCACTCCCCATGAAGGGGACCATAATGCCCTTGGGGGGCTAACGCAATGTAGGGAGGTGAGGTCTCAGTCCTCTTGCCGCTTCTCTTCGAGGAAGTCCAACACGACTTGACCGACGTTCTCGTTGAAGCGAACCTTTCCGGCGGCGATCTCCCGCAGGGCGGTGACGGCAGGTTTATTCCTGCATTGTACCAGCGACTTGGCTCCCTTAGAGAGTTGTCGCGCGCGCTCTGAGGCCAAAATCACGAGGGCAAAACGATTTTGGACATGTTCGAGGCAATCTTCAACGGTAACCCGTGCCATTCTCTCTCCCAGTGCGGCCTGATGGCCCTTTTTAACGGCACATGGCCGCCTTCACGGCGGCGCTATGGCCACCTTCGCGCCGGTATTATAGGGATGGGCGTTCGCCTGTCAATTGGTCGAATTATCCAAGGGGCCAGTTCTTTGCCCCTAGATCTGCCAACCCTCTTGAAAACATTGGTCTGCCGCGTATGATTGACGCTTGCTTAAGTAAAAGATTTGGAGACCAAAGGTCTATGGCTAACCTAAAAGTCAATTGGCCGGATGTCGAGACGGCATTCGAGCGCAACGCATCAGGGCTCCACAGTCACATCGAACGCGACACTGGGGAGGTGATCGTGGTCGTCGATGGTGCGGTTGAGGACGGGGAGAAGCGAGCAAAGATCGCG
This sequence comes from Deltaproteobacteria bacterium, assembly GCA_019314525.1. Classification (GTDB taxonomy): domain Bacteria; phylum Myxococcota_A; class Polyangia; genus JAFCZD01. Next base: position 4,881 of record JAFCZD010000014.1, on the reverse strand, counting down.
GCAATGCCGGAGAATTACGTTTGCCTGGAGCCTGCGTCTTCTCGTGAGCAATATCGCTGGATGGAGCGTTTTGTCGCCGATATGGATGACGTGGAGCTCCGCGACCGACTCTTGGTTGCCATCGATGGCAAGGGTGCCTTCCGCCGCTTCAAGGATGTGCTCCTCGGTTATGCTGGAGAGCGAGAGCGTTGGTTCAACTTTCGGGCAGATCTTCTCCATTGCCATATTAATCAGTGGTTCGAGTCATGTGGCTTGGTGGGGGATCCCCCACCTCCCTGGGGTGACGTGGTTTTGCCTCCCGAGCCTGAGGAGCCGCTCCCGCGCCCTAGCACTGGCGCCGAAGGTCCCGCGGACACCATGCGCAAACAAATCAAGGCCCTGATCGATGTACTTTCGGCGGGGGAGTTGCACTCAGCTCGTGTATTTTTGGAATATCTTCGAGATCGGGGCAGTGCCGAGCTGGATGGTACTCGGGGGAAGTTAGACCCGCGCCGTCCCTTCCGTCGTCGCGCTCCTGCGAGCCAGCTCGTGGCTTCCGAGGTCGCTGACGAATTGGCTGGTATTCAAGACTGAGTTGGAGGAGCAACGCCGCCAGCTGGGATCTGCACCAGCCAGATGTTCGCAGCGTAAGTTGCGAACCAAAAGAAACGACAAATGACGGCAGAAAAAATGCCAAGGGACCGGTCAGAAACCCGCCCTCACAGCTTCAGGGGGGATTCTGAGCGGTTCATCATTTCCGCCGACCAAGATTAGTCGGTGGTGATGGAGCCGGCCCTTAGCAACGCCGCGTATACCGCCGCACCTGTGACCACAGCACGCTCAGGGGGGATTGCCGAGGTGGGCGCGAGTCCGAAGTGGCGGGCGATGCCTTCTCGAACCGCTGGGATATAAGAGGTGCCGCCCGAGAGGTAGATCGCGCTCAACTCTTGCGCCTTGATGTCGCTCAGCTCGAGCGCTTCGTGACAGGTGTCCAATGAACGCTGGATAATTGGCTCAGCTAGCTTGGAAAACTGTGCGCGGGTCACGGGAAAGTGCAGGTCGAGGGGCCCAGAAGCTGTAAGCGCGACCTCCTTCACATGCACAATGGCGCTTTCTTTGTAGGAGAGTTCACGCTTGGTGTGCTCAGCGGCCACTAACAGGCGTTGCCACTGGACCACTTGGTGCTGGAGCTCAAGCTTGTGTTCGCGCCAAAAAGCATTCGCCGCCGCGTTGGCCAACACCTCGTCGAAATCGTCGCCACCCAACCATACATCCCCGGCAGTGGCGACCACCTGTACATCTGCCGCGCTCGCTTCCACCACTGAAAAGTCGAAGGTACCACCACCAAAGTCATACACAGCGACCAAACCCTTGAAGGAGGGCTCGAAGCGATGGCAGAGCGCGGCGGCTGTGGGCTCGTCGACGAATTCGAGCACCTTCACACCCGCAAGGTCGGCAGCGCGCTCTAGGGCCGCGTAGCGCCGATCGTCGAAGCTCACTGGCGTGGTGAAGACCGCCCGCTCGATTCTTCCCCCCAACGCTCTCTCCGCGGTGAGCCGCAGTTGGTAGATGATGGGCGCGCAGACCTGCTCGATGGAGTAGTTGCGGTTGTAGGCGTGCAGGCGAATCCCACGGTCGGGGGCTTCAGAGTGGTTCATCGCCAAATTGGCAAGGTAGGGCTCTAGCCCGCGAGCGCGGTGAAAGCGCCCTAGCAAACGTTTTGGGGAGTTGATGGCGTTCTTCGGGTCGGTCGCAAGCATTGCCCGGGCTTCATCGCCGAGCACCACGCTACCATTGGGAAGGAAGCCAACAACAGAGGGGATATCCCAGGCCCCATTGGGCAGGCGCAACACGTTGATCTGTCGCGTCTGCACCACCGCCACGCTGGAACATGATGTGCCAAAGTCCATGGCCACGATGGGCATCCTCTTGCGGGATGTGACAGGAGCCGGCTTGTGAACACCCTCTCCGCTGGCCTGAGGCATTTCGGGAGTGACCGCAGGCGGTGGCGCTGCTGGTGGCGCCTTGGCGCGGGCAACAGGTGGTGGCGGTGGGGCCGCGTGCGCCTGGGCAGGTGGTGGCGGTGGGGCCGCGTGCGCCTGGGCAGGAGGTGGCGGTGGAGCCGCGTGGGCTTCGGCTGGCGGTGGCGGTGGGGTAGGCGGAGCCTGGGGGGCACCTTGACTTCCCTTTTCGGGCCTGACCGCGTGAAGAGACGTGGATGTGGGATGGTGCTTCCGCTCAGGTTTTGCGACCTCCATCGGTGGCAAGTCGATGTCATCCTCGTGCAGGATGTCTTTATCCGCCCTCCCTGGGGAGGTTTGGGCGGCCGCCGCTTCGATCTCTTTGTTGGTGATGGGCGAAAGCGAATCGAGGGTGGTTGTGGTCGCTCGCTTGTCTTGGGGCTCCCGATCCTCGGCTTGCGGTGCGACGCCCGGATTCGTTGGGACACGCGTGGAACCATCAAAGTCGTTGTTGAAGAGCAGGCTATCAGAGATCACTCTGTCGCTGCTGCGCCCCGTCCGGCGCTCCTCCACTGTCGCGGGGTCTTCTTCTACTGACCCGTCGAAGAACTCGCCAGGGGCGAAGTCGTCGCTCTGTCCAGGGGGTGCGAAGTCGTCGCTCTGTCCAGCGTCTTGTTTGTTCGTGGCGAAGGCGCTCTCATCGAGCCCCATGCGCTCCGAGGTGGTCAGCGCGTCTGCGTTGAGTGGCGCCAAGAACGCTGCTCCATCGCTCTCTTCGCCCATTGAAATGGAATCCAGTGTCGTCTCGAGGATCTCCGATGTGACGCCGGCCAGGTTATCGCTGGTTTCGTTGCTCTTGGGAGCACGGCGAGCCATGGCAGTGGCCTTCCGAGGGGCCGTTGCCTTCTGAGGGGCCATTGGAGGCGCCACCGGACGGACGATCTGCCGTGATTGAGCCTTGGGAGGTGCTACAGGGTGAACCTCGCACTCTTCGGCCGCCTTGGACACGAGGTCGAGGTACCGAACTTGGTCCTCTTCCGCCACACCCATGATGTGGATACCCAAGCCCCCAGGTCGCCCTCCCTCGCCCGGTCGCAGGTGCGCGACTTTACCCTCGAGACGGATCACGGTCTTGTTGGGCGTGTGGAGCATGACCTCCACTGTCTCGCCCACCTTCGCATCCTCTTCTGAGGGGACGAAGAGGCCCGTTGTTGAGACGTTGTGGCTGAAGAGCTGGTGAAAACTCTTCCAACTGCTGCAGCGCGCTTCCAGCGAGGCGACGAAGGGAAAACGAGCGTTTTGTCGCCGACGTTGGTCGCCGTGAGGGATGTTGGACTCCTTGGGCATGACGTCTAATTTAGCAAGATAGATGGGTTGCGATCCACCAAAACCGCTCTCCACAGCTGCCAGCCGGCGCTTCGCTTGTTATGCTTCCAGTGATGGGAACGACTGAAGAGCATTCCTTCGAGACCTTTATTGGGATCGACCTAGGTGGCGGCAAGGGCAAGAACACCGCCGTCGCCATGCTGGCTCGCTCTGATGAGGGAGTGAGGGTTCGCTTTGTTGGCCGCAAGGACCGAAAACGCCGGCCTTTTTATGATGAACATCTGGTCGCCTACTTGCGCGCCCATCACGCGGGGGCCTTGGTGGCCGTGGACGCGCCGCTGACCCGCACGGTCTGCACGCGCTGTGTCTTGCCTCGGTGCCCGGGGTTGGCTCAATGTTCGGACCCCGTGGTTGAGTGGTTTCGTGGGCCAGGCGTTGACTTGGCGCCAAAACGAACTTCAAGCCACGGCAAGCCTTTGTCGACGCCCTATACGCAACGCGCATGCGAGGTGGTGCTTTACCGCCGCTATGGGATCCTTCCGCGGGAGACCCTCGGTCAGGGTATGGGGCCACTGACGGCCCGCGCGCATTACCTCAGGCGGGCGCTGGAGGACATCTTCGAGCGGGATCGCAACCTGATCGAGGTTTATCCGAAGGCGACGATTCATCGTATCTTTGGGGCCGACGTGGCACGGCGCTACAAGCGTGGGGCGGACACCTGGCGGGTTCGCGCCGAGATGTTGGAGACCCTGTCAGAGCACCTGCGCTTCGATATATGGCGTGAGGGTTGTTTGCGGGATGACCACGCGTTCGACGCGGTGCTCTGCGCCTACACGGCGTATCTCTACCATCAGCAGAGCTGGCAGCTCCCCGAGGCAGGGCGTGAGATTTTTGCGCAGGACGGTTGGATCTGGTTTCCGCGCCCTGAGGAGGGTCTTGTGGAATCCAACGGATCTGACGAACCCGAGGAAACCTAGAGTTGTAGCGCCTGAGCCTTCTTTGCGCGCTTACGTGAGAGTTCCACGCCGATGGCATCCAGCCCACGTGCGTTGGCCACCGCCAACATCGTGCCCTGCCCGCAGAAGGGATCGATGACCGTGCGGCAGGGGGTGTGGGCCAGCAGGAAGGTCGCCACCGCATCACAGATATCAGCGCCCATGGCTCGAGGCCAAACCATCTTACCGAGGGAGGGGAGGATATCCGCGGAGGATTGGGCGAGTTCAAGCCGCAGGGAACGGCTGAAGCAGAGCAGATGCGCGTAGGCTGGGCGTCCAAAGGTGACGATGCCTGGCTTGGCGCGGCAGGCAACCTTATGCCAGAGCAGGTGGCATCCGGCGTGCTCAGCCCCGCGAGAGACAAGGTAGCCTTTGTCTATCCAGCGGCCCTCGTGTTTGACGTCGGTCTGAAAGAAGATGGTCACCGCGTCATCAGCTGTCTTCTCACAGGCGAGGGCGGCGACGTTCACAAACCATTCACGCCAGCCCTCGACCCCGAGGGCGGGCAGTTCCGAGTGATCGGGCAAGGAGGTGACGATGGCGTGGTCCGAGGCGAGATCGGCGGCCTCTAACCAGGCGACCCCATCACCATGGTGCACAATCCTCTTGTTTGGTGTGGG
>JAFCZD010000537.1 GCA_019314525.1 Deltaproteobacteria bacterium | reverse complement strand
GGCGCGGGCGCGGCAGCCGCCGCAGACGCGCAGGTATTCGCACTCGCCGCATTTGCCCTTGTAGCCCTTGAAGTCGCGCAGCTCGGCGAAGAGCTTGCTCTCACGCCAGATCTCGGCGAAGGGGGTCTTCAGCACGTTGCCAGCGCTGATGGGAAAATACGAGCAGGGTTTGACGTCGCCCATGCAGTCGATGAGGCAGATGGACTGAGCGGCGATGCAGCCCTTGCCCCCACCGGTGGAGAAGGTCAGGCTGCGGCGTTTGAAACCCACGCCCTCTTTGCGCGCCATCTGTGGCACCACCCGGTAGTAGTGGGGGGCGCAGGTGGGGCGCATCAGGATCTCCTGCTCTTGCTTCTCCTGATGGTAATGCCACTCGAGGATTTCCTCGTAGTCTTCCTTGGAGACCAACTCAGCCATGATCTCTTCGCCACGGCCTGTGGGTACGATCATGAACATATACCAAGCCTTGGCCCCGATGCTCTTGGCCACGCGGAAGGTCTCCGCGATATGGGGTTGGTTACGTTTGGTGAACGATGAGTTGATGATGAACTCGACGCCGTGTTTTCTGAAGAGCTCAGCAGCGCGAAGCGTGCCTTCAAAGGCACCTTCCTGTCCCCGGAAGTCGTCGTGTGTCGTGGCGTCGTGACCGTCGAGGGAGAGGGAGACGATCTTGATATCCGTCGCCTTCATCTGCTCACAGACTTCGTCGGTGACGAGCACGCCGTTGGTGGCCATACAGACGCGCAGCCCTTGGTCGGTGCCGTATTGCGCGATCTCGAAGATATCCTCGCGCATTAAGGGCTCGCCCCCCGAGAGCACGAAGACGGGCTTGGAGATGGCGCAGATGTCGTCGATGAGCTGCTTGGCTTTTTCCGTGTCGAAGGCCCCCATGGTGGAGGTTTCCTCGGAGGAGCAGCGGCAATGCACACAGCGCAGGTTGCAGCGTCGGGTGCTCTCCCAGGCGATCCACTTGGGGATGAAGGTTTCAGTTCCGTCTTTGTCAGTCACTTCGTTATCTCCCGCCACCCGTCATCTCCCCCGTCCGCCCGTGATTTCGCTCCGCCCGTGATTTCGCTCCGCCCGCCGCCCGTCATTGGGCCTGGTAGACCTCGTCGAGCACGGCTTTGCCGCCCTGGGCGAGGATCTCCTCGGCGAGGGCGACGCCAAGGCTCGCGGCCTCTGCACAGGGGCCGCGTCTCTCTGCGCGGATGATTGTGTCACCTGAGAGGCTGCCCACAAGGCCGCGTAGCCAGAGAGTCTCGCCCTCGATTACGCCATGGCCTGCGATGGGCACCTGGCAGCCGCCCTCCAGCCGCGCGAGAAAGGCGCGCTCTCCTTCTACAGCGATGCGCGTGGCTTCGTGGGCGAGGGGCGCGATCAGCGCGTTGATGGCGTCGTCGTCCAGGCGACACTCCACGCCCACGGCGCCCTGTCCCACGGCCGGGAGCATCTCGGTGGTCTCGAGCTTTCGCGTGGTATGGGCGCCCAAGCCGAGGCGGTCGAGGCCGGCGGCGGCAAGGATCACCGCTTCGTATTGTCCTTCGTCGAGCTTGCGCAGCCGGGTGTCGACGTTGCCACGCAGGTCTGCGATATCAAGGTCAGGGCGCAGGGCCATCAGCTGCACTCGGCGCCGCAGGCTCGAGGTGCCCACTTTGGCGCCAGCGTCGAGGGCCATCACCTCTTTGCCCTCGCGGCTGCACCAGGCGTCGCGTGCATCAGCGCGCTCGCAGATAAAGGGCAGGTGCAAACCCGCTGGCAGCTCGGCGGGCACGTCCTTCATGGAGTGCACCGCGATGTCGGCTCGGCCCTCAAGGAGCGCGTCCTCGATCTCTTTGACGAAGAGCCCCTTACCACCCACCTTCGCCAGGGGCACGTCGAGGATCTTATCGCCTTTCGTGACCACGTGGAGCAGTTCGCACGATACGTGCTCGTCGTGCGCTTCTAGCTGCGCCTTGACCCACTCGGCTTGCCAGAGGGCGAGTTTGCTTTTGCGTGTGGCGATACGGATGATGCGTTTGTTCATGGAGTCGACCTCAATCACTTTCCACCAGAGGTCCGAAGACCCAAACCGAGAGCACCACAAAGATTAAATCGAAGACGATCATCATCTTGAGCCAGATCAGCGCGGCAGGAAACTCAGGTGGCACCGCTGTGAGCGCCGCGGTCCCCTTGGCACCCGCGATGATCACGGGCAGCGCGATGGGGTAGGTGAGGATGCCCAGCAGCACATCGCGGCTGCGCGTTCGCATCAGCCCCGCCGCAAAGAGCGAGCCCACCGCTGAAAACCCGAGGGTGCCAAAGAAGAGCAGCGCCAAGAAGAGGGGCCACGACGCCACCTCGAGGCGGAAAAAGAGCACCAACATGGGCAGCACGACGGCCTCGGTGACCAGCATGAAGATCACGATGGCCATCAGCTTGGCGAGATAGAGCGCGGCTGGGTTTGTCGGGCTGATCAGCAACGCACGGATCGTTTCGCCCTCGCGCTCACGCTCGAAAAAGCGGCTCATGCCGAGGGTGCCCGAGAAGGTGATAGCGATCCATAAGAGGCCACCCGCGGCGCCGGGGAAGGGCTGCCCATCGTCGGCGAAGGCGAAGGAGAAGATCATCACCAGCAGCGCGGAGAAGAGCGCCATGGTGTAGATGATTTCGCGGCTGCGCCACTCTTGCTGCAGATCTTTGGCGAAGACCAACCAAACCTGGGTGATGAAGCCTGGTGGCCGCAGCTCGGGGATGCTGAAAGGTGAGTCTTTCACCCGCGCGCCGTCTTCGGGTTGCTCAGACGACGCCATGATAATGCTCCAAGATCTCTGCGGCGTTCATGCTCTTGTTGTGGAGGACCGATCCCGTGCGGCCCCGGCGCAGCACCACGAGTTGATCGCAGAGCCCGTCCACCGCCTCCACATCGTGGGTGACGATCACCACGACTTTGTTGGCCTCTTTCGCGCGGGAGATCTCCTTGCGCAGCAGGGCGACGCCGTCACGATCGAGGCCTGTGAAGGGCTCGTCGAGCAGCAAGAGCGCTGGGTTGTGCATCAGGGCTCGCCCGAGGGCGACGCGCTGCTTCATGCCATGAGAGAGCAGCCGGATGGGGCGCGTGGCGGCGCTCTGCAGGGCCACGTGATCGAGCCAGGATTCGACCCACTCATGGGCGTTGACGAGCCCGTAAAGACGGGCAAAGAAGCGCAGATTTTCGCGCGCCGAGAGGTCGAGATAGAGCAGGGGCGCGTGGGTCAGCAGGCCGATGCGGTGGCGGAAGAGGTCGGGGGTGAGCGCGTGATCGCTGGCACCATAACGCACCTCCCCGGAGGTGGGGCGGCTGGTGGTGGCGAGGATCGAAAGCAGTGTCGACTTGCCAGCCCCGTTGGGCCCCATGAGCAGCGTGACGGCGCTGTGCTCGAAGGTCGCGTCAACGCCCGCTAGGGCGGCGTGACGCCCAAAGACCTTACGCAGTTTGCGCACCTCCAGGCGCGCTAACTCGGGCTCTTGTTGTGTCACGTCACGCATTGGGCAGGGAAGCTAGCAGATCATGGGCATGCCAGCAGGGAGAATTTTAGTGAGCAGGCACACCGCAGCGAGCAATGCTGCCATCGCGCAAGATCAGTTTCAGCTGGTCGCAGGCTAGACGCCGCCATCGAAGTGGCCCATGGGCACATCGGCGGGCACGCCCAAGTCCCAAGGCCAGTCAACGTCAGGAACACCAGCGTCACCGATGGGTGCAAGGTTGGGGCAAGACTCCGGTGGCACCTGATCCTGGCTGACATCTTTGGGGAAGCAGGACATGAAATAGCAGTTTCCGTCTGGGCCCTTCGCTAGGTACGCTGCATTCAGCGAATACACGAAACAGGAAGGACAAACCAAGGCAGGGAGGTATGTAAGTCCCTCCTGACTGCCCCAAAGTTTTTGGAACCCATAAATCTCGCAGACCTCGAAGGTGCCCACAGGTAAAGGCTTGTCTGTGCAGAAGCCTCCCGTCTCATCGGAATGGCACTGCTCGAAACCCTCAGGCAACGCACCACAGAAAATCGCGCAATCGTTTACTCGGCGGC
>JAFCZD010000127.1 GCA_019314525.1 Deltaproteobacteria bacterium | reverse complement strand
CCTTGACATCAAAAGCTTTAAACGTCTAACTTCGCCTCTCTCTGCATACGAAGGTGAGGTCTTGATGACGATTGAAATCAGACAGAAGGACCCAATCGAGTTCGAGGGCGATGCCCTGATGATTCCCGCCCTCTCCTCTGGCTTGATGGGTCTCCCCTTTGCTGCCCGCGTCAAAGCCATCGTAGGAGAGAAGTTGGAGCAAGAGGTGGCCAAGCACGCCCCCATCGCTGTGGGTGCTTGTTTGGTGACTGAAGCAGGCTCGCTTCCTGCCAAACACCTCATCCACTCGCCCGTACTCGAAGAGATGAACCTGCGCATTGGTGTGGAGAACATCCGGCGCTCTGTGAGAGCCAGCCTGCTTGGCGCCACTCGATACAAGTTTGATACTGTGGGTATTCCGGCGTTCGGGTACGAGGACACAGGTGTCTCTCATGAGGAAACAGCACGTGCTATCCTCGACGAAATCAACGGCTACAAGGGAAGTCACCCGCTCAATGTAGTGCTGCTCGACACCAACGCAGACATGATCGAGGCCTTCCATGAGCTTGTGCCCAACCGTTGAGAGGGCCTGCTGCAGCGCGACATATTTTTGCCCGTCAGGCCACCTAAGCCATTGACCTTCCTTTGCATCTGGTGTCTGCTTTCACAGCGCGAACGACCGTGGAGCGTGTTGCGATGTTAACCAGTTACCTCCCACTCTTGGTCCTATTAATCGTGGCCGTCGGGCTCGTTGGAGTCTTTACGATCCTGGCAAGCCTGCTGGGGCCAAGCCGCCCGACCCCAGAAAAAGATATCCCTTATGAGAGCGGTCTCGACCCAGCGAGCAGCCCCAAGATCCACTTCAACATGCAGTTCTACCGGATCGCGCTGCTCTTCTTGGTCTTCGACATCGAGGCCGCCTTCTTCTACCCTTGGGCGGTTCTCTACCGAGACCTGAGTTGTAAGGGCCAGGTCATCGGAGGAGCCTGCCATGGAGGAGCCACAGCCTTTGGTATCCTCGTGATGGCGGTCTTCTTGACGATCCTGATCCTGGCGCTCACCTATGTCTGGAGAAAGAGGGCACTGGAATGGGATTAGAGTTCACCACCGGCCGTCTGGCCGACACCGTCAGTTGGGCGAGAAAGTACTCACTTTTTCAGTACCCCTTCGTCACCGCCTGTTGCGGGATGGAGTTCATGGCTGTGTGGGGGCCACGTTTCGACATCGCTCGCTTCGGTGCTGAGTTTCCTCGGTTTTCACCAAGACAGGCCGACCTGCTCATGGTGGTGGGGACCATCACCGAACGGCAAGCGCCCATCCTCAAGCGCATCTATGAGCAAATTTGTGAACCCAAGTGGGTCGTCTCGTTTGGCGTATGTGCCTCGAGCGGCGGGTTTTACCAAAACTATTCGGTGACCCCAGGTATCGACCTGGTGATCCCCGTGGATGTGTATATCCCTGGCTGTCCACCAACCCCTGAACAGATTCTCGACGCGCTCGTGATGCTCCAGAAGAAGATTCAGGACCGCGACACCTGGTCACAGCGGAATTATGAAATCCAGGAGTGGACCAAGAAGCAAGCTGAGGGAACGCTGGCCAAACGTTAAGGCGCCAACTCCCCGGAGAGGCCAGCCAGGAGAATCCATGAGCCAAGAAGTCCTGCAAAAGCTCCAGCAACACCTTGGGGAGAACGTGCTCGAGGTCCATGATCACCGTGGGGACGAAACCGCGACGATCGAGGCCAAGACCTTGCACGATACTTGCCGCTGGTTGAAAAAGACGGCGGGTCTCGAGTTCGACATGCTCGTGGATTTGACCGTAGTCGACTACCTCGAACAAGGGAGGACACCACGCTTCGAGGTCGTCTACCACCTCTACTCTATCGCTCAGAAACACCGCCTGCGGCTCAAGGTTGGGATTGAAACGGACACACCCGAAGTGGACACAGTGAGCGATCTCTGGCGCAACGCGAATTGGTGTGAGCGTGAAGCATGGGACCTCTATGGCATCAGCTTCCGTAACCACCCTGAGCTCCGTCGCATCCTGCTCTATGAGGAATTCGAGGGGCACCCCTTGCGCAAAGACTACCCAAAAGCCAAACGCCAACCCTTGGTGCGCCGACCCCGCGAAGAGTTCGAAGCCGTGGTGCGTGGAAGCGGCATCGGCAACAAGCGGACCTTGATCTAAAGTAATGATGCAGCGCGTCTCATGACGTGCCGAGGATAGGAAGAGCGATGGCTCAGGCAGTCAAAAAAGGCGACACCCTCCCCCAGGGACTTGAGGTCACCCGACGGCCACTGGGCAGACAGCGGCTGGACGGCGTGGATTTGCCGACGGATGAGATGGTGCTCAATATGGGCCCCGCCCACCCGGCGACCCATGGCACCGTGCACATCAAGCTCACGCTCGACGGCGAAAAAATCCGCCAGGCCGATGTCAACGTCGGATATCTACATCGTGGCTTTGAAAAGGAAGCTGAAGCACACACCTGGGCTGAAATCTTCCCGTACACCGATCGCCTGAATTATGTCTCGCCGATGCTCAACAATATCGGCTACGCCCTCGCTGTAGAGAAGCTTCTGGGCATCAGCGCTCCCAAACGCGCGCAGTGGCTCTGCATGATCGTCGGCGAACTCGCCCGCCTCGCCGATCACCTGACCTGCATGGCAGCGCAGGTGATGGAGGTTGGCGCCTTCACACCTTATTTCTACGTCATCAAGTGTCGTGAGTGGATCTGGGACCTCTTGGAGGCCATCTCGGGCGCCCGCTTGACGCACTCCTACGTACGGGTGGGTGGCGTCGCGGCCGATATGCCCGAGAACTTCGACAAACAGACCATCGACATCATCGATCGCATCACCAAAGTCATCGATGAGTTCGACGCGTTGATGACTCGCAACCGCATCTTCATGGATCGCATGATGCACATCGCCGTTATTTCAGGCGAGGACGCCATCAACTACGGGTGGACTGGCCCCTGCCTGCGAGGCAGCGGTGTCGACTATGACATCCGCAAGGTCCATCCCTATCTCGCCTATGATGAAGTCGACTTCGAAGTTCCCATTGGGATAAACGGCGACAACATGGATCGCTACCTCGTCCGGCTCGAGGAGATGCGTCAGAGCATTCACATCATCCATCAGTGCTTCGCTAAGATGCCCGAGGGTCCGGTGGCGGTGGACAACCCCCGAGTGATGCTCCCGCCCAAACGCGAAGCCTATAACTCTATCGAGGGGATGATTAACCATTTCAAGCTAGTGGTCGACGGTATCGAGGTGCCAGCCGGCGAGTCCTACAGCTACACAGAGGCGGGGAACGGGGAGCTTGGCTTCTACCTGGTTTCTGATGGCAGTGGACGGCCCGTGAAGTGCCGCGTACGCCCCCCCTGCTTCATGCAAATGACAGCCATGGGGGACATACTCCGTGACCATCTCCTCGCTGATATTATCCCCACCTTCGACACGCTGAACATGATCGGCGGCGAGTGCGACCGCTGAGCCCTATCAGCGACACGTAACCGATTTGGGCCAGGTGGGATTCTGCCACGGGGTACGAGAACTAAGATGACGATGAAAGCACAGCCCAGCAAAGCACAGCCCAGCGAAACGCAGCCAGAGTTGGTGGAGATCGCCGTTGATGGTGAAACCTTCTCTGTGCCCAAGGGAAAGAACCTCCTCGAAGCGCTCCTCGACGTGGGTGAGGACGTCAGCTACTTCTGCTACCATCCCAGGCTCAGCATTGTCGCCAAATGCCGCCAGTGTCTGGTGGGCCTTGGTGACGGCCATAAACTCGTCCCTGCCTGCCAAATGACAGTTCAAGAGGGGATGAAGGTGCGCTCCAAGACCGAGCAGGTGCGCGAAGCGCGACAAGCGATTCTGGAGTTCACCCTGCTCAACCACCCCCTGGACTGTGTCATCTGTGACAAGGCCGGAGAGTGCACCCTGCAGCGTCAGTACATGGACTGGGACGGGGAAGCATCCCTTGTCAACCATGACAAGGTGAGCAAACCGAAGAAGGTCGACCTTGGCCCTGATATCGTCCTTGACGCCGAACGCTGCATCCTCTGCGATCGTTGCGTTCGCTTCATGGCTGAGGTGGCCAAGGCACCACAGCTGCTCTTTGCCAAGCGCGGTGATCACACCGAAGTAAGCTGCGCCCCTGGTGAACAACTCGATCACCCCTACGCGCTCAACGTGGCAGACATCTGCCCTGTGGGCGCGCTCACCGATAAGTCCTTCCGCTTCCAGAGCCGCGTCTGGGACCTATGGTCCACTCGCACAGTCTGCCAAGGCTGCGCTGCGGGCTGCGACATGGAGTTGCACCACAAAGACGGCGACGTCTACCGGCAGGTGCCACCGAAGCGCTGGGATTTGAACCTCAACTGGATGTGCAACGACGGTCGCAGGACCTACAGACAACTGCTCGAAAAGGAGCGTGTCACTCACCCCTCGTTGGGTGGAGAGCGCACCGACCCAGACACCGCCACGACCCATATCGCCGAGGCCCTACAAGGCCTAATCGGCGCCGAGGGCTCGCCCATTGGCGTGGTCTTGGGTGCAGATGTGAGCAACGAGGATGCCTATGCTGGCGCTCGGATCGCTCAAGTGCTCGGCGCGCGCCTCTACCTCGGCGACCGCCCCGACGATGGCAAAGGCGATGACATCCTACGTCTTAACGACCCCAACCCCAATCGGGCTGGGGTACGGGCCATGGCCAACAAAGATCTACTAAACACCAAGGCTCTGGCTGAAGCCCTCAATGATGGAGCCCTCAAGGCGCTCCTCGTCGTGGGTGATGGGCTGGATCTTCCGGCTCCTGCTCAGCGTAAACTCAATGCCCTAGACTTGGTGGTTCTTTCTACCCCCTTCTCGTCGGCGCTCATTAAGAAGGCTTCGGTTGTCTTACCTGCTGCTGCCTGGACTGAGATCGACGGCACCTGCACCAACGCAGCGGGCGAGGTGAAACGCATGCGGCCAGCCTTCGAACCCCCTAGCCACGCGCGCCCACACTGGGATTGGCTGGTGCGGCTAGGCGTGGCGCTCGACGCCGACCTGGGTTTCCTCGATGCAGAGGGCGCCTTCTCAGAGATGAGCGCCAATATCGAAACCTTTGCTGGGGCTAGCTGGGGCGACACCATCCCGACGCAACGACTCCGTTTCAGCGGACGCAGAGGCTGACGTATGCTGACCTTCATCATTGCAACAGCAATCAAGGTCGTCTTCTTCGTGGTGCTCTTTGGCCTCACGTTGTCGGCGATCCTCACCTGGATGGAGCGCCGACAGAGCGCCATGATGCAGGACCGACTCGGCCCTGTACGGGCCAATATCGGCAAAGTACGGCTTTGGGGCCTTCTGCACCCTCTCGCCGATGCGCTGAAGCTGGTGGTCAAAGAGGACTTTCGACCTCCCCACGCCTACCGGGCACTCTATGTGCTCGCGCCGATGCTCGCGCTGCTTCCTGCCTTGCTGGTCTTCGCGGTCATCCCCTTTGGGCCCCCCGTCTGCATCGACCAGCTCGGCGCTGCTCTCGCCGACGTGGGAGGTATGTGCAAACCAGACCAGCTCCATTACTTGCAAATTGCCAACCTCGACATCGGCCTGCTCTTCGTCTTTGGCATCGCCTCTTTGGGCGTCTACGGGGCGGTGCTGGCAGGCTGGTCCTCCAACAACAACTACGCGCTCCTCGGCGGCCTCCGTGCAGCAGCACAGATGCTCTCGTATGAAGTCACCATGGGCATGGCCGTAATGGGGATCTTCCTGGTCTATGGCTCCCTGGAGCCCATGTCCATCGTCGAGCAGCAGAGCACGATGCTCGACTGGGGTATCGTCAAACAGCCCCTGGGCTTCATCCTCTTCTTTTTCGCTGCCATCGCCGAGACCAAGCGCGCGCCTTTCGACATCCCCGAGGGTGAATCCGAGATCGTCGGCTACTTCGTCGAGTACTCTGGCACCCGCTTCATGGTCTTCTATCTGGGTGAATTCATCGAGATCGTCTTCGTTGGCACGCTGATCACCACACTCTATCTGGGAGGGTGGCAATTTCCGGGGCTCGCCTCTGATGGCTTCCACAGCTTTTTCGGTTTCAACGTCAACTGGCTGATGCCTCATTGGGCTGTCGTGGCCCTGCAGATGGGGGCCTTCGTCACCAAGGTATTCATTGTCTGCTTTTTTCAGCTCGCCATTCGTTGGACGCTACCGCGCCTGCGTTATGATCAATTGATGGCTTTGGGCTGGAAGGGGCTGCTCCCAGCATCGATCTTCAATGTGGTGCTCACCGCCGCGGTGATGCTTGCGCTGCAAAGCGTCAAGTAGAAGGATTTCCGCCAGAGAAAGAGGCAGATTAGCGATGGCAAAGGTCGTCAGCATCAAGCGCACCCTGTGGGACGCACTCTACCTACCGAGCATCATCAAAGGGCTTGGCATCACCCTACGCCATTTCTTCGTCAACACCTTCACGAGCCGTGAAATCGAGACGCTGCGTTACGGTGAATGGGATCTCCCTGACTACAAAGACAACCCAGCCAAGCCGGAAGGCTGGCGCGGTAAGAAGAAGACGCGAGATCTCCCAGACCGCCACCGTGGCCTACACCGCCTGATGAAACGCCCTGATGGTTCCGCGCGCTGCACAGCCTGCATGATGTGTGCAACGGTCTGCCCTGCCAACTGCATCCACATCGAGGCGGGTGAGCGGGAAGACGCCACCAGCCGCGACATTGAAAAATACCCAGCCACCTTTGTCATCGACGAATTGGTTTGTGTCGTCTGTGGCCTCTGTGTGGAAGCCTGCCCCTGTGACGCCCTACGTATGGACTCGCAGCAAATGATGAAACCCGTCGCTCACCGCGATGACGCGGTCCAGCAAAAAGACCAACTGATGAGCCGCGGCGCCACCAGCATTGCTGTAGATGGTGGAGCGGGGGCTGACTGGCGTAATGAATATGCGCGCCTTGGCGACGCACGCCAGATCTATCGCCCTGACCGCAGCTTCAGCGACGACCCCATTGGCTACCGGATTCGCAACACCGATAGTAAGTAACTCGCCGCCCCTAAACATCCGCAAAAAAAACCCGCGCCAAAAGGCACGGGCTATTCAAGAATCTCCGCCGCGGCCGGTGGAATAATACCTACACCCGGCTAAATAAACGTGGGCTCCACGGTATCCGCTTACACGCTTCCCGACGCGCGGGTCTGCGGTCCACGAACAGAGGCAGATCCCTGGGTATAGACTTTGTAGGAATAGATACCGCTTCCTATCGCACCCGGCAGATCCTCTTTGTTCCAGTATAGATTGCCCATTCTCTAGGTCAATGGCGCAAAGGTCGTGCCATCTGAAGCTCAATGTTCGATACTGGCTCCATGAAACTCCTGACGATGGTGGCTCTGTCGTTTGTGCCATGCATCGCCTCGGCGATCCCTGACAATGAAGATTACGAAACCGTCGTCACAGCGTCGCGCACGCCTGAGCGCAGCTTTGACAGCCCACGAGCGGTGGAGATCGTCAGAGGCCGCGACTCTCGACGCCGCGGCGCGTCCACCAGCCCCGAAGTGCTAGAAGAGGCCGTTGGCGTCGTCGTCCAGCGCACCAACAGCGCGGGCGGAGCTCCCATCGTCCGCGGACTGCTTGGCCAACATGTGCTCCTGCTCGTGGACGGTGTTCGCCTCAACACAGCGATCACTCGTTTTGGCCCCAACCAGCTGCTCAACACCGTCGATCCCTTCCAGCTCGCTCGCGTGGAGGTCCTACGGGGACCAGGATCCGTGCTCTATGGTTCTGACGCCATGGGAGGCGTCCTTAACCTGATCACACGCAAGCCCCACTTCGATCCATGGCGAGCGTGGGACGCGAGCGGCATGGCGCTCTTGCGCTATGTGAGCGCCGCTGAGGCTCCTGTGCTGCATGCAGAAGCCGAGGGTCACCTGCGTAGCATTGGCCTGCGGCTTGGGGGAAGTTGGCGCCGCTTCTCAGACCTTCACACTGCGTTAGGAAAGCAAAACTTCTCCAGCTACCGTGAGGGCGATTTCGACGCATCGCTCGCCTGGTATCTGACGCCAGAGAGCGTGCTCCGGGCTAGCTACGCCGCCACACGCCAACATGACGCTCCCCGGACTGACCGCTCGACTCCCCGCGACTTCGGCATCTTCCGCGATCAGCTGCGAGATCTGGCGATCCTCTCGTTTCGACGCAAGGCAGCAAGCGGAGTCTTCCGACGCGTCGATGCCCGGCTCTCCTATCAGCTGCAACGAGAGCTACGTGAACGTTACCGCCTTGACGACGACCGCCTCGAACGAGAGCAAGACGGCGTGCACGCCATAAGCGCCTTGCTCTCAGCGCGCAGCGCCCTCCCATTCAACATGATCAGTTACGGCGTCGAAGCCACCCACGACCGCGTGCGCTCATCGGCAGAGGACGAGACCCTCAGCCTTGGTGACGTAACCCAGCGTCCGCGAGGACGTTATGTTGAAGGATCCACCATGACGCGCCTGGGCCTCTTCGCCAACGACAGCTTCAGCGCGCTGAAACGACGGCTGCGCATCGACGGAGGCGTGCGCCTGAGCAGCACCTTCGTCGACATTCCACAGATCGCAGCGCAACCCGCTGTGCAGGCCAGTCACCTCGGCATCGTTGGAAGCCTCCACGGACGCTACGCCATCACCGAGGGCATTCGCTTCATCGCGGGCGTCGGCCAAGGCTTCCGCTCACCCAATGTTGATGACTTCAGCGCCATAGGCTGCAGCGGACAGGGCTACGACATGTCCAACCCTGGTCTCTCCCCCGAGCGCAGTCTCAGCGCCGAAGCGGGCCTCAAACTCGACCTCTTCGGTGTCGTCGAGGCCTCGACGTTCTACTCCTTCACGCATCTCGATGCCGTCATCGTCCGCGAAATCGTCGCAGGGGAACCCCTCCAGCTCTGCGGGGGCGTCGTGCCCCTCCCCACCACGCGCCGCGTAAACGCCCAGCAGGCTCGTGTGCATGCGGTCGAAGGCAAGCTCAGCCTCAACCTTGGCCGACTGCGCTTACTCTCTTGGGTTGCTTATAGTCATGGTGAGGTGGACTTGCTCGGAGGTGGAAGCGAGCCTCTCAGCCGCGTGCCCCCGCTCAACGGTCTCTTTGCCATTCGCTACCGGATCCCGGGGGTCTTCGTCGAGGCCGCTCTGCGCTGGGCCACGGCCCAGCGGCGCCTCGCCGCAACGGACGAACAGGACGTCCGGATCTGCCCGGAAGGACCTGTGGGATGCCAAGGAACAGATGCCTTCGCACGACTGGACCTCCGCGGAGGCTTTCGCCTCGGCAAACACCTGCGCGCGATCCTCAGCTTGGAAAATCTCTCCAATAGCGCCTATCGCTGGCATGGTTCAGGGCTTGATGGGCCGGGAATATCGCTGCGAAGCACGCTGGAGGTGCTCTTCAGATGAGCAAAGCGACCGTCACCCTCACGCTACTTCTTAGCCTGCTCAGCGCCGGCTGCAGCACAGGCCTTGGCCAACGCTGCACCAGCAACGAAGACTGCCAAGCCCCCCTCCGCTGTCTGCCAGTCACCAAAGCGAGCGGCATCTGCTCCTACGCGCCCCTCCACATTGACGCGTCATTGCACGCGCAAGATGGGACCTAAGAGCGTATTGAGGCCATCGCCCAACATGCGTTTCCATGCCGCGGGAGCCTTGAAGGGCACACATTGCTCGAGGTCGCGATCAAAGAGCCGCCTGTTGATCTGACGAACGACGCCCGCCTCATCGGTCAATACACCGATCTCCCAATCCTGAACAAGGCTGCGCACCATGGCGTTAGCGCTGCCAATATAGGCCACGGCGTCATCCGCAGTGAACACCTTCGCGTGATGCAAAGCGTTGCGACGATAGGCGCTTTTTTTGCCTTGGGGCCTCCAGAGCAGCACCTTGATGCCAGCCTCTTGGAGCCGATAAAGCAAGCCCGCTGTCACGGCAGTGCTGGTGCTAAAGTGGTCATTATAGCCCGTAAGGATGATTTGAATGTTGCTCGGATCGACGCCCAGCTTCTTGAAGCGCTTCGCCGTGTAGATGAGCTGCTTGGCCACCACGGGGCTGGTCAAATAGGGGACCACCATACGGAAGTTCTTCTTGGCGCTCGCCAACGCCAGCATTAACGCTGTGCGATGGGTGTAGCGGGCCTTATCAGAATCGCTCAAGGTGTTGGTGCCCACCACCACTGCACGACCGCGATTGCTGCGTTTGAGGTCCGGAAAATAGAATGAGCCCCCGCCCTCCTTACGCCGCATGGTTTGGATGGTGGGTCCAGGGCGGAACTCTTCTTTTCGGGCCACATTCCAATGTCGAACAAAGCTCCAATTGAGGCTGTGGGTTGCGTTCCCCCGCAGCCGCACCGCCACATCGTGCCAAACGAGGTTCTTGCGGTGCTTCTGCATGTAGAAGTCGCCAATATTGAGGCCCCCAGTCATCGCCTCGTCCCGAGAAATCATCAGCTTGGCGTGAGGCACCACCGCGCCCAGATTGTGCAAATGCAGATAAGGGAACTGTGGCTGTACAACCTTATGGTGACGAATCACCTCCACGCCGACCTTCTCAAGGCTGGTGATGATGCTCTCCTCGAGGGTCTTGCGTGGCGTCCTCAAGTCACGAGCAATTTGCGTCACTCGCTCCATGCCCTGGATCAAGCTCGGCAAGAGCACACGCACCTCGATAGGTTTTTCTGCGAGCGCATCCAACTGCTCTCGGCGCCACGCCTCCGACGCGCTCTTCACCAGGGCGCGCGCGCTCTGGGGTGTCTGTTGCTTCTTGGCGATTAGGCGCTCGACAAGCAGAGAGTCACGAATCTGCGTCAAGGATTCCTTCTTTAGCCGCCGTTGAAGGACCTTGGGTGAGATTTCCAGCTTACGCGCCAAGACTTGGCGCGCGAGCCAATAGCCGCTGCGATCGTAATGCCAATGGAAGCTCGCGATGTGCAAAAAATCCCGCGAGCGAGCGATGAACGAACACGTCTCCTTGCGCCAAGCCGGTCCGTCCAGGATGGGTTTGAAGCGATCAAATGAACGGGACTTCACCTGAGCATAGCGCCCCAGCCAACCCCACCATGGCTTACTCCCTGGCGGGTAGGGGAAGCTCTTGGGAAAGCGCTCACGCGTCTTCTGCACATACGATGTCAGCTTGCGCCGGGCGATCTCCTGCAAGGCTTTTGTGCCACTCTCCGAGACCCCAGCACGCTTCGTTATCTCCAAACCTCGCGAGAGTCGCGCCAGGGATCGATCCACGCCCTTCTTCACGATGGGCGGCGATATGGGGTCCAAGGCGCTCCCCTTTTGGCCCAGAAAGATGCGCATGACCTCCTTCGCCTCTTTCCAGCGTTCGTTCTTGCTGAGATAGAAGCGCGCGAGGATCTCCGACAAACCATCATGTTCTGCATGGCGCAGAACCCGCGTTATGGACCGCAGCTGCTTCCAGTGCGCCAGCAGTTCAGTGTCCTTGTTGATGCTCGTTGCAGACAGCCCTGCGTATTTGAGGGCGATCGCCAGGCGCGAATCCTTACTCTCAAGACGCGCGACCCACTCTTGGTACTTGTTGTGTCGTTTCTGGCGCACGAGCACCTGGACTTGCCGCGCCTTGGCCCGTATGCCCCGCCACGAGCCTTCCCCATGGGCTCCCGAGGGGAGCAAGAAAACGAGCAAGAGGAGGCTCATCAAGCCTCCTCGTCGGGGAGTCCACAGCATCATGACGAGTACGTTGCAATCTACGTACCAGCGCTATGCTCAATGCGCCCGCGTTAATCGTATACTTTTATGCACTTAGAAGCCGCGCCAGCGCGACCCCTCGGAGGTGCTGCAGAGTCGACTACCCGACGGCTAGCAGAGTGACCACCCGGTCCTAAATCAGGGCGTCCTCGATCAAAGACTCAGAGCCAAGTCAGGGTCACAAAGACCCCCTGGTGATCCGAAAGGCCCCCAGTGAACGCGACCTCTGTGGTGTTTACGACAAAAGCCACCGCTTCAGCGAAGATATAGTCGATACGAATGGAGAAGTTCGGAGCGCAACACGTGGATCCAGGATCG
>JAFCZD010000536.1 GCA_019314525.1 Deltaproteobacteria bacterium | reverse complement strand
ACAGGCGGTGCTCGACCAAGCGGTCAAGTTCCAGACACAACGTGAAATGTCCGTGGGTCTCGGCGTCGCCCTGGATGTTGCCCAGAACGCTCTGGCGGACACGCCGGTGGTTGGCGCATGCATGGCGTCCAATGAGGTGACGTGCGCGCACCCAAGGCGGGTGCTAGAACCCATGGGCGAACCATGGTGATGGGCAGGTCAATGATGCGTATCGTCTCTGTGGGGCAAGCGCTGCCCGAATATTACTACGATCAAAACGCGTTGCTCGCGGCGCTGAAGCTCGCCTGGGGTCATCGCTTCCATAACCCTGCGCGCCTCGACCAGATCCACCGCAACGTTCAGGTCAAGGGGCGCTACCTGGCGCAGCCCATCGAGCGCTACCACACTTCAAGCTCGTTCACCGAGTCCAACAACACCTTTATCCGTGTAGCGGTAGACCTCGGGGCGCGCGCCATTCAGGACGCCCTCGCGCCCACCGGTTTGAGCGTCACCGACATCGATCAGCTGATCTTTGTCTCTTCCACGGGCATCGCCACGCCCTCCATCGACGCACGCTTGATCAACGCCATGGGGCTGCGCAGCGACATCCGGAGGACGCCGCTCTTCGGGCTGGGCTGCATGGCGGGCGCCGGCGGGCTCGCACGCCTCTCCGAGCTTCTGCGCGCCAACCCTCGTCAGGTGGGCGTGCTGCTCTCAGTGGAGCTTTGCAGTCTCACGCTGCAACGTGAGGATCTCTCCATCGCCAATATCGTTTCGAGTGGTCTTTTTGGGGATGGAGCTGCCGCCGCGCTGATGGTGGGCAGCGAGCATGCCCTGGCGCAGCAAGACGCCCTGGGTCCCACCATCGTGGCGTCGCGTTCGATCTTCTACCCCAACACAGAAGCCGTGATGGGCTGGGATATTGGCAGTGATGGCTTCGGGGTGGTGCTCTCGGCGGATGTGCCTGAGATCGTTGAGCAGCACGCGCCCCAGGATGTGGGGCGCTTGTTGGCAGATCACCACCTCACCCGGGAGGACATCGCTAGCTATGTGTTGCACCCTGGTGGCCCCAAGGTGTTGCGCGCCTTCGAAAAGGCCCTGGGCCTCTCCCCCAAGGTGCTGGCGCTCTCCTACAAGACCCTCGCGGAGCTAGGCAATCTATCAAGCGCCTCGGTGTTGATGGTCTTGCGGGATGTTCTCGCGAACAGAGACGCGAGCCGCCCCTCCCGTGGCGCCCATGGTCTGCTGGGTGCCATGGGCCCAGGTTTCTGTTCTGAGTGGGTGATCTTGTCGTGGTGACCTCTCAGTGGGTCTACCTTGCCTTGCTCACGCTCGTTGCCCTCGAGCGCCTCGTGGAGCTTACGATCAGCCGGCGCAATGTTGCCTGGGCCAAGGTTCGTGGGGGCGTGGAGGTTGGGCAGGGGCATTTTGCGGCGATGAAGCTGCTGCATGGCTCCTTCTTGCTGGGCTGTGGTGTCGAGGTTGTCTTCGCCCCAGGCGTCTTCAGCACGCCCCTTTTTAGCGCGATGCTCATGCTGGTGCTCGGGGCGCAGGCGCTACGTTATTGGACCATCAGCACCCTGGGTAAACGCTGGAACGTGCAGGTCATCGTGTTGCCTGGGCAGCCAGCTGTGACCGCTGGCCCTTTTCGACTCTTGCGCCACCCGAACTACCTGGCGGTGATCGTCGAAGGTTTCGCCTTGCCGCTGATGCACGGCGCGTGGATCACCGCGCTGAGCTTTTCGCTGCTCAACGCCTGGCTCTTGGTGGTACGCATTCGCTGTGAGGAGCGAGCGCTGGCCTCAGAGTGTGATTACGAGGCACAGTTAGGCGCTAAGCGGCGTTTTATGCCACGTTTGGAGCCATAGACGTTCGCGGCGTAAGTCGTGAACCAAGAGAAACGAAGAATGACGGCAATGAAATGGCAAGAAACCGGTCAGAAACCCGCCCTCACAGATTCTGGGGCGGATTCTGATCGGTTCATCATTTCCGCCGAGCAGGTCTAGGATGATTCCCTCCCAACAAGAAGTCCTCGCTGTGATTCAACGTGTGCTGAAGGAGCAGCTGCAGGTTGACGCCAAGGTAACGCTTGCAACAGATCTCTTCGCAGAGCTGAAGTTGGATTCGATACAGCAGCTCTCGTTGGTGGTGGAGCTAGAAAACCACTTTCGCGTGGCCTTTGATGGGGGCGACGAAGGACGCATCTCCACAGTGCAGACGGTGATCGACCTGGTGCGCCGTCGGCTGGAGGATGGCGATGACTAGCGCCAAGGTGTCTTTCAGCGAGCGGGAGCAGTACACGCTCATAGGGCGCCTCGAGCGAGCGGCGCGGCCCGGCGTAGGCCGCACACCCCATGCGGGGGACGCGTCCAAGGGAAGATCCATTGGTGTGCGTTTCATCGATCAGCGTGAGCAGGCGCGCTATCTTGGTTATGATGAGCTGCTGCAGCGCGCTCGCTGCGTTGCCGTGGGTTTGCAGAGGGCTGGGCTGCGACCAGGCGACCGCGCAGCGCTGATCTTGCCCACAGCTCCCGAGTTTTACGATGCGTTCTTTGGCGTGCTGCTCTGCGGCGCTGTGCCTGTTCCCCTCTATCCTCCGGTGCGCCTGGGACGCTTCGAGGAGTATCATCCTCGCACCGCCGCCATGTTGCTCAAGATCAACGCCCAGGTGGTGATCAGCGACGCTCGTATTCGACGGGTGCTTGGTGCCACCATGGACGTGGCGCGTTCACCTCTTGGCCTCTTGCGCATCGAGCAGCTGCGCAAAGCTGGCGAAGGCTGTGCTCTTGATCTGGTGCACGTCGACCCCGACGAGTTGGCGCTGATTCAGTTTTCCTCGGGCACTGTGGCGGCCCCCAAGGGCATCGCGCTGACGCATCGGCAGGTCTTGGCCAACGCCACACGCATTGGTGATGCGCTCTTCGCCGCCTACCCCGAGGAGGGCTTCGCTCACGCGGGCTGCTCCTGGCTGCCGCTCTATCACGATATGGGGCTGGTAGGTTGCTTGGTGGTGGGCGTCGCCCTGCCCGGCGAGTTGACCTTGATCCCTCCAGAACTCTTCGTGGCTCGCCCTGCGGTTTGGCTGCGCGCTATCTCGCGCTATCGGGCCACCATCAGCCCAGCGCCCAACTTCGCCTACGCACTCTGCACGGCCCGCGTGCGTGACGAGGAACTCCAGGGGGTAGACCTCTCTGGTTGGCGCATGGCCCTCAACGGCGCCGAGCCTGTGACCGTCGCTGCGTTAGAGCGCTTCAACGAGCGCTTCTCGAAGTGGGGTCTTTCGTCTTGTGCGTTGACGCCGGTCTACGGCCTGGCGGAGGCAACATTGGCGGTAACCTTCTCTCCACCTGGGCGCCCGTTTCTGTCGCGCTGCTTCGAGCGTGATGCCCTCGAGAGCAGTGGAGAGGCCCGGGAAGTCGAGGTGCCCTCTTCAGGAGCATCCTCCGCAGAGAGCATCTCCTTGGTGAGTCTCGGTCGCCCTCTGCAAGACTTCGAGCTGAAGATC
Source organism: Deltaproteobacteria bacterium (assembly GCA_019314525.1). Taxonomy (GTDB): domain Bacteria; phylum Myxococcota_A; class Polyangia; genus JAFCZD01. Next base: position 704 of record JAFCZD010000536.1, on the reverse strand, counting down.
GTCGCTGAGGATGGAGACGAAGATGTACTGCGTGATGAAGTGCTGCCCCCAGGGAGGCTTGGGCGCGTATTGGTGCGCGGTCCGTCCTTGATGCGTGGTTACGAGGGTTGCCCGGAGACCACCGCCAAAGTTTTGGATGACGAGGGCTGGCTCGATACGGGAGACCGCGGCTTCCTTTGCGACGACGAGCTTTATCTCTATGGTCGCGCCAAGGACATCATCATCTTGCGGGGGCGAAACTACGCACCACAGCAGATCGAGCAGGCCCTTGACGATCTGCCAGGTCTCCGCGCGGGGTGCGTCGTGGCTGTGGCTCTGCCAGCGCAGGGTGATGAGGCCAGCGATGAGGCCAGCGAGGGTCTGGCGCTGCTCATGGAGCACACACGCGAGGCGGCTGAAGACCACGCGACCCTCATCGAGGGCGTGCATCAGCGCTTGTCCTCGCGTTTGGGGCTTGTGCCAGCTCGCGTCGAAGTCCTCGAGCCAGGGGTGCTACCACGCACATCGAGCGGGAAGCTGCGTCGCATCGAGGCCCGGCGAAGGTTGTTGGCGGGCGAACTTTTTGCCCCAACGAAGGTGACGCCCCTGAAGATGCTCGGACATATGCTGCGCTCATCCCTCAGCATGCATCGCGCTGATCGCGCGCGGGAAGAGCGCTGACGACAAGAAACGAAAGATGACGGCAGAGGAATGCCCAGGAACTG
>JAFCZD010000126.1 GCA_019314525.1 Deltaproteobacteria bacterium | reverse complement strand
GAGGGCTTCTGCGTGCCCTTGCCCACATGGCATTGGTAGCAGTTTTTGTAGGCCTGAGAGTGACAGACCTGACACGAGAGCTTGGCGAGGTGCGTCTCGGTGTGGTGCTGGTCGGCCTTGGGATTTTCACCCGCGGTGTCGAGGTCCACGTGGCAGTCGGCGCAGGCTGCGTGTTTATCTACCTCATAGCGGTGTTTGCCCTTGGCGCTGTGCATCTCTTCTTTGTCGTGACAGAAGAAACAGTTCTTCCCCCTGGAATAGTGGATGTCTGCGGAGTAGCCCGTGCGCTCGCCTTTGTACTCCTCGCCCACCCGTGAGCCGTGGCAGGCCGTGCAGTTGCGGAAGGGGTTGGGCGTGGGGCGGAAGTCATGACCGGAGACCAAGCCACCCTTGACGATGGCGGGTTGGCTCACATGGCATTGCCCACAGGTGGCGTGGCAGTTGTTGCAATCGTGCTTGAACATCTCCTTGTAAGCAGCCCCCGCCGGGCGCCCCGCGCGCACCTCGAAGGCGGTGAAATAGCCATCGAGCTTGCTGTGGATGCTGGCCTGCTGCTCGGCTACGATGTCGCTATGGCAGGCGGCGCAGGGGTTATTGTCCGTGAGGTCGCTTGGGTCTTGCACCATGTCGATATGTGCTTCGTCTTTATCCTCTTTGGTGGAGTCGCCTCCATGACAGCTGGTGCAAGCTTGTGGGCCATGGACATCGGTGAAGAAGGCCTCTTGAACATGCATCTTTTCCCATACCTCCGCCGGAGGTACCGTTCCGCCTCACGATTCGCCGTCGGGCGGGGGTGGTGGGGGCACGAAGTCAGCTACCTCCTCCATCAGCGCTTGGTCTGTGTGACATTTCACGCAGTGGTTTTCTGGGGGTGGCGCGTCGGGCGTCACGGCGGGCAGGTCGAAGACGCCGCTGTCGGGCCAGCTGTCGGGCCCCGAGGGGGCATAGTCGATGCCGCTATCACACGCCACGCTGAAGAGCAGCGCGCTGGCGCCCAGCAGCAGGGGGCTGCAGCCGTGGGTAAAACGACCAAGGGCTCGCATAATTCACCTTCCTCTGCCCCAAAGGGCACGGTAGTCCACTACCTTTTACCCTAGTGGGCATTGCCTGATGGGACAAGCCGACAGTTGACGATGTGAGCAACAATCGTGGGCGATGTCACCTTCAAAACAAGAAGGTTCACGAGGAAAGTATTTTTTGTGAGGGAAGAGGAGGAGGAAAGAGGGTCAGGACCTAGGACCAGGCCCTGACGCCAATCTTGACTAGGGAGCCTCGGTACCTTCAAAGACGAATTCACCCACAGAAGCGTGGTCTTCACTGAAGGGGGGCTTGACGCGCACATCAGCGTCGCTGGTCCAACTCATGATGCCATGCAGCAGGTTTTTCACGTCATAACCGAGCAGCGCGAGGGCCGTGGACGCGATAGCGCCAGTGTGGCCGGTGTAGCAGTAGACCACCACAGGCTTGGAGGGGTCGATCTTCGCCAGGTTTTCGGGCTTGGCGATGTCGGTCCAGGGGATGTTGATGGCGCCAGTGATGTGGCCCTTGGCGTAATCTTCGGCGCTGCGCACGCTGATGATCTGCGGGTTGTTGGTGTCGTCACCATCGTTGAGGTTTTCGAATAGGACCGATGCTTTCGTCACAGGGGAGCCGTCAGCGCCGAGGCTGGTGATGTAGGCGCCGTAGGCCTCGAAGACGAGGGCTTTGGTGTCGGTGCTGGTGAAGGCCGAGAGATCAACTGGGTCAAAGGCGTCGGTGACGGTGTTCTCCGTGGTCTCGACGGTTCTTTCATCTGTGTGCTCTGCAAAAGGAGTCTTGCCGCGCACAGTGGCGTTCTTTGTCCAGGACATGATGCCAAAGAGCACGTTGCGCGCCTCATAGCCTGCGATGTTCAACGTGGTGGCGGAGAGGCCGCCGGTGTGGCCGGTGTAGCAATAGACGTTGATCTCTTTGTCTGTGGGCAGGGCGGAGAGGTCGGCGGTGCCCAAATCTTTGTAGAAGTGGTTCACAGCGCCAGGGATATGACCGAGGGCATAATGCTCTGCGCTGCGCACGCTGACGATGTAGGGATCGTTGGTGTCGTCACCATCAATGAGGTTATCGCTAAGCGCGGGAGCCGCGGCCAAGATCGTGTCTTTGGTCTGAACCGAGAGGTAAGCATTCGCTGCAATCTGCAGCTTCTCGAAGTTTGTGGTGGCGACGGTGTCAGTCTCAGGGGTGCCGTCACTTTCGGGGGTACCGTCAGCTTCAGGGGTACTGTCAACGCCGGCGTCGACAGTGCTGTCGCCCGTGGGGTTAGGGTTGTCGTCATCGCTGCAAGCGATGGCAAAGGGTACGAAAGCCAGAATTACCAGCCAACTAAGTTTCTTACGCATGATGCCTCCTAGGTTGCTTTCTGCCGCGGCTCCCCGCGCGGCGGTTATGTTTTCGGCCGCGAGTACCCCGCAGCTGCTGCAATGTGATGGCTCGAGTTTGGTATCTAACAGTGCAAGCGCCTGTTCGTATTCCCCTCGATGAACGATCTTCGACCGCTCTCGGATACACCTTGATAGAGTGACTTTCGCGCCAGTAAAGCAGTCCCAGAGCGTTGCGTCAAAACTAGAGTGTCCATTTTTGGCAAAAAGGCTGCCCAGAGTGTCATTTATTTAACCCCACCAAAAGAGTGGAAAATGCTGGGTTCCAGACGCGGATGTTGACCCAGCCAGCGAAGTGGTCCATGGGTTACGGGTTGAAGGAGCGTGGCCAATGGAAAAACAGAAGTCGACATTCAAGACCAAGGTGGGGCTGGCGGAGATGCTCAAGGGCGGCGTGATCATGGACGTCGTGGACGCCACGCAGGCGCGCATCGCCGAAGACGCGGGCGCGGCGGCAGTGATGGCCCTCGAGCGTGTGCCAGCGCAGATCCGCAAAGAGGGTGGCGTGGCCCGCGCCAGCGACCCCACAATGATTCAGGCGATCCAGAAGACGGTGTCTATCCCGGTGATGGCCAAATGTCGCATCGGTCACTTCATGGAGGCGCGCATCCTCGAGGCTCTTGAGGTGGACTTCATCGATGAGAGCGAAGTGCTCACCCCCGCAGATGACGAGTACCACATCGAAAAGCACGACTTCGACGTGCCCTTCGTCTGTGGCTGTCGTGATCTCGGCGAAGCTTTGCGTCGCGTGGGCGAGGGCGCAGCCATGTTGCGCACCAAGGGCGAAGCGGGCACGGGGAATATCGTCGAGGGCGTGCGTCACCTGCGCACCCTGCGCCACGGTATCCGGGCGTTGACGACCCTGGGCAACGAGCAGCTGATGACGGCGGCCAAAGAGCTTGGCGCACCCTACGATCTCGTGCAGCTTGTGGCCAAAGAGGGCAAGCTGCCGGTGCCTAATTTCGCGGCAGGTGGCATCGCTACGCCGGCAGATGTGGCGCTTTGCATGGCCCTCGGCGCCGAGTCGGTCTTCGTGGGTAGCGCGATCTTCCTCTCGGAAGATCCCGCCAAGCGTGCCCGGGCCATCGTGCTCGCCGCCACCCATTGGCAGGACAAAAAGAAGCTCGCCGAGATCAGCGCGGGTCTCGGCGCGGCGATGCCTGGCATCGAGCTGTCGACGCTCTCTGAGAGCGAGCGCATGTCCACGCGCGGCTGGTGAGGCCCGGTGGCTCGCGTCGGTGTCTTGGCCCTTCAGGGCGCGTTCGAGGCCCAGGTCGAGGTGCTGAGGCGCCTCAATCATGATGTTGTAGAAGTGCGCAGCGCTGAGGCTCTCGAGGGCATCGATGGTTTGGTGTTCCCGGGGGGTGAGAGCACCACCCAACTGAAGCTGATGGCCTGGGGTGAGATGCTCTCGGCCCTCCATGGTTTCGTGGCGTCTGGGCGTCCGGTGTTGGGCACTTGCGCTGGGTTGATCCTCGCTGCGCGCGAGGTGCTGCCTGGGCCGCAGGAGAGCCTCGACTGGATCGATGTCACGGTGCAGCGCAACGGTTATGGGCGCCAGCTCGATAGCTTCGAAGCTCGATCCGATGGCGGAAGGACCCTCATGTTCATTCGCGCACCGCGCATCACCCGCGTGGGCCCCGGCGTTGAGGTCCTTGACACCCTTGACGGAGAGCCCGTGCTCGTGCGCCAAGGCAAGGTGGTGGGCACGGCCTTCCATCCCGAGTTGAGCGACGATGTGGACATCTTCCGAGAGCTATTCGTGTAGGCGTGTTAGCTTCCACGCTGCGGCAAGGTGGGATTGCGATGAAGACCAAGCGCTGTGACGTAGCGATCATTGGCTCCGGTTTCGGCGGGGCGGGGTGTGCCTACGCGCTCAGCCGCGCTGGGCTTGACGTGATCGTCATCGAGCGTGGTGGCTACGTAGCCCGGGACGATGAGGATTGGGACCCCAAAGAGATTCTCATCGACAAGCGCTACAAGAGTGACGTCGCGATGGAGATCGACCAGCGTGAAGGCAAGGCGCCGAGCTTGGATTACCCCAATGAGGTCGTAGGGGGAAATTCGATCTTCTACGGTGGCGCTGCCTTGCGCATGCGTGAGCGCGATTTTGACACTTGGCCGCTCTCCTACGCTGATTTCGAACCCTATTATGATGCGGCCGAGGCCCTGCAAGAGGTGCGTGGGCAGGCTGGGGCCGATCCCTTCGAGCCGCCTCGCAACGTTGAATATCCACGCCCGCCCAATGCGCTTACGCCAGCGGCTGCGCGCATCGCCAGCGCCGCGCGCGCTCTCGAGATGAAGCCTTTTCGCATCCCCATCGCCATCGACTTTGAAGGTGCTGGCGCGCGTGAGGCTTGTATCAGCTGCTTCACCTGTGATGGCTTCCCCTGCAAGTTAGGGGCGAAGAACGACACCCAGGTGATCCTCGAGCGGGCGGACGCTGGGCATCTCGAGATCCTCGCGCAAACCGTGGCTGGGCGCTTACAGGAGGAGGACGGGCGCATCGCCAAGCTCTGTTGCCAGCCCCGTGGTGGCGGTGAACCTCTCGAGATCGAGGCAGAAACCTTCATCGTCGCGGGCGGCGCGGTGCAGAGCCCAGCGATCCTCTTGCGCTCGGGTTTGCAGCGCTTTGATCGCTCGAAGCTCATCGGGCGCAACCTCATGCGCCATTGCAACGGCATGGTGGGCGGCGTCTTCCCCTTCCGCGTCAACCCCGAGGGCAAAAACCACAAGCAGATCTGTCTCAGCGATCTCTATGAGGACAGGCGCGAAGAGCATGGGCGCGCCGTGGGCGTGATCCAGGATATGTGTATGCCCCCAAAGGACGCCGTACGTTACCTCGCGCCGGATGGGTTTCGCACAGCGGCCGCCACCTTCTCGAGTTTCATCCAGGCGCTGATCTGTATCGCCGAGGATCGTCCGCGGCGCGTTAACCAGGTGACCCTTGGGGACGAGCGTGATGTTTATGGCCTCGAGCGCCTGCGCATCATTCATCGCTACGCCAAAGAAGACTACGAGCGGCGCGCGTTGCTCGTTGGGAGGGCCCGCGAGCTTCTGCGTGAAGCCGGGGCGGTCATTACCAAATTGCGTGAGGTGGATAGCTTCTCCCACGCAGTCGGTTCAGTGCGATTCGGCGAGGACTCCGAGGCGGCGCCTCTCGACCTTCACTGTCGGCTCCATGGGCTCTCGAACCTCTACGTTGTGGACGGCAGCTTTTTCCCCTCTTCGGCGGGGGTGAACCCCAGCCTGACCATTCTCGCCAACGCCCTGCGTGTGAGCGAGCAGATAGTCAGCACCCTCTAAACCTCGCCCGCCATGAACGAGGGCCTCCGTCCCCTCCGTCATGCCCTCGAAAGAGGGCATCCGTCCCCCTCCGTCATGCCCTCGAAAGAGGGCATCCATCCCCCTCCGTCATGCCCTCGAAAGAGGGCATCCAGTGGACCAAAGGATTCCCGCGTGCGCGCGTGCGCGGGAATGACGGCGAAATCTCGCGACAGCCTCTGATTAGCGCAGCGCATCTAAACGCAACGTCTCCGGTTTTCCGCTCTGCCGTGAGCGGTAGGCGGCGTCCATGTAGGCGAAGTCGATGAAGACCATCTCCAGCGAGAGCTCGGGAGGTTTGCCACCTTCGAGGGCTTGTAAGAAGTCGCTCCACATGGCGACACTGCCACCAGCGTCGCGCACATTCGGCCAAAGCCGACGTCGCTTGTGAGGGCCATAATATTTGCCCGAGATGCCCCGGCCATCGAAGTAGATCGCCCCGTGTTCACAGACGAACTTCGAGCTGTCGGCGGACAGAAAGCGCCAAGGCACGCCCCAGGTATGCAGCAGACGCGAGGTCAGCCCTGAGCGATGGCGGGTCACGATGAGGCTCGTGTCTTCATGGGGGGTCTTTGTCACTGGGGCGGGGGGGCCAAAGCAGCTGACGTCGATGATCGACTCCCGCAAGCTCTCGTCGAAGACAGCCGCGAGGTCGAGGATGCGCCGGATCCAATGCACGCCGCCCTCATGCAGCGCCCCGAGAGGCATCTCCTCGGGGTCTATGCGCCAACCGCCTGGGCTGGAGCGTCCCAGGCGTGTGAGGTCGAGATAAAGGGGTTGCCCGAGCGCGTCGTCTGCGAGCAGTGTCTTGATGCGTCGATGAAAGGGTGCGTAATGCAGGTTTTCGGCCACCATCATCACGCCAGGGTGGTCGCACATGGGGCCATAAAGGCGCGCGAAGTCGTCGAAACTATTAAAGACAGGCTTTTCGATTAGCGCAGATTTTTTGGCCTCAAGGCAAAATTCTACGAGTTCTGCGTGAGCTTTGGGGGGCGTGCCAATGAGCACAGCCTCCACCTCATCGCTGGCGATGGCCTCACGATAGTCACCGAAGGCGTGGTGCAGGTTGTGTTTTTGTTGGAATGCGCGCGCACGCTCGAGGTCTCGGCTTGCCACCGAGAGCCTCGCGTTTGGGCGCAATTTTCGCACCACCCGCAGGTGTTTGACGTTGATCTTCCCCGTACCTAGAAAGCAGATGTTTGGCGCTGACATGGTGTGGAGCTAAGCGCGGGGAGCGGCCCAAGCCAAGGGGCTAATTTTTGGAAGCTTGTAGCGAGCCGAGGCAGCGCGTGACCCGTTTCTGGAGCATTTCCGTCTTTCTCTGACTGATTCTTGCGCGAATCCGCCCCCGGAAGCGACGTGCCCAGAAGGACTTGAAGACGTCGAAGCGCTCACGCACCTGTAGGCGAAATGCGATCCTCTCAGGGCCCATGGGGGTGAGCTGCAAGAGGTCGACGCTGTCATAGTAGTAGTGGTCGGAAAACAGCAATGTCGTGCCTATACAGCGGTGCTGCCCAGTCTTCCACTGCGCAAGCTTCAGCGTCTTGAGGGTAGGGTGCATGGTCTTGCCACCGAAGTGCTTGCGCCAGATGACGCGATCCGAGGGCTTGAGTGGGCCGTTGAGGAGCCAGTGAAAGAGGTCATGACTTGAGCAGGCATCTCTTCGCAGTTGGTGTGCCTCGATGCGCTCGCGTTTTCTCCCTTTCTTGTATCGCCATGTGAGCTTGTGCACGAGATCGTAGTAAATACTCTTTTTTTCCTCAATAGAGCGACCCATGAGCAGCTGGCGGACGTCGCTGGCTGGAAAGTTGAATTTGCACTTCCCCACCTGACAGCCGTCGAGCCAGGCGAGAGCTTTTTTCGTCCAGCGGATTCCATTGAAGGAGCGCCCAGGCTCGCCGCGCTTTGGCAAGAGATGCTCCCTTTGTGGCAGACAGCGCGCCAGAGCATCGACATCTCTACCGCTAAACCACCCTGTGAGGGTGAAGGCGATCTCCGATTTTCGTTCAGGCATGTTCTTGCGGCGAACGTTCTGCAAGACACGTGCGTTGGCGGTGCTCGTGGCGAAGAGAAGGAGCATGAGAGCGGTGAGGACGCTTGGCTGCCATATGTGTCTATTATTCCACATGGATAGCTCCGGTTGCTGCTCGACGGCGTGTTGTCTGCTCCCTACACTATTCTTGGATTAGCACATCCAGCGTAGCTTGGTTGCGTCTCAGATCACATTCTTGGTGCTTTCTTGCATTTTGTCGGCCATGCCTTTGGCGCCTTGGGACCCTAGCGTGGAGGCGTATTGCGCTCACTTGTCGCGAAAGCTAAGTTGCCACCGCGTTCACTTGTGAAAGGGCACTGTTAGAGACCATGGCCAGGCACACCCCCCCTTCAATGCTGGGGCGCTTGATCTATGCCACGAGCCTCGGGGCTTGGCAGCGCCCCTGGCTGGTGCTTGTGGTCGCGGCGCTGCTCACCGCCACAGCCTGGCAGGGCGTCAAGCAGATCCGCATTGACACAAACCTGCAGGCGCTGCTTCCAAACGACCACCAGACCGTACGTCGCCTCGAAGAGGTGCGTGATCGCGTGGGCGCGCAGAGTGACTTGCTGATCGAGATCCATTCCCCGAGCAGAGAGGCGAACCTCCGCTTTGGCGCGGCGCTCGCCGCGAAAATGCGCGCCATGCCCGATCTGCGTTACGTGATCTATCGCCGGGACATGGCGTCCTTGAAGCGTAACGCGCTCCTTTTTTTGCCGCTGAAGGATCTCCTCGATCTTCATCAGCATATTGTCGGGCGCATCCGCAAAGAGGTGGGCAAGCGAGTCGCCGTCCAGCTCGATGATGAGGAGCTTCCCTCCAAAAAAACTGTAAAAAAGAGCAAGTGGGACCAGGACCCAGAGAGCTTGCTGAAGGCGTCCCTCGGGGGCGCCATCATGCCTACCACCTACCTCGAGGCCGACGAGGGGCGCCTGGTGGTGATCAAGGCTCGTCCCAAGCAGGCCACGACCAACGTGCAGTTCTGCATTCGCCTCGTGAAGAACGTTCGCGAGGTCATCGCCTCCTTGAAGCCCCAGAGTTTTCACCCGCAGTTGCGGGCTGAGCCCCATGGTGATTATGTCTCTCGCGCCGGTGAGACGCAGAGCATCCGCGATTCGGTGACCACCACCATTGGCTTCGCTCTTGGGTTGCTGGTGCTCGTCATCTTTCTCTTCTTCCGCAGCATCGTCGCCTTGCCCCTCGTGCTCTTGCCCGTGGTCTTTTCGTCTCTGCTCACCGTGGGCATCGCTGGCGCCCTCGTCGACAAGTTCAACCTCGTCACCACCTTCATTTTCGCGGTGCTTTTGGGCTTGGGAATCGACTTCCCCATTCACTATCTGGCGCGCTACACACAGCAGCGACGTCGCGGTGATGCCTGGCAGCAGGCGCTGGAAGGGGCCTCGGCGCGCACAGGCATCGCCCTGCTCGCGGGCGCGGTCACCACCGCGCTGGCCTTCTTCTCGCTGCTGCTCGCCGAGTTTCGCGGGTTCTCTCAATTTGGTGCGGTGGCGGGGCTCGGAGTGTTGCTCGCGCTCTTGACCACTTACACCCTCGTCCCCGCTCTGCTGCGGCTAGCGGAGCGAGTCTCGCCGCGCTCCTTCGCCGCGCGGACAAAGGCCCCTGATAGCTCCACAGAGGGGTCACCATCAGGGTCACCATCAGGCTCGCAGGACATCTCACGTTCGCTTCGCTATCGCTTGGTGGCCATGGCAATTCTCTCTGTGAGCCTGGCCACTGCGGGCTTCGCGTTGGCCAAGTATCAGCAGATCCCCTTTGAGTACGATTTCGGTAAGCTCGGCAAAAAGAAGCCAGCAAAGGTGGCCCGCCAGGGCGCGAAGAAGCAGGTTGGGTATCGAGACGCTACAGGAGGCAAGACGGCCTTTGGCCCTGCAGTGGCTCTTTGCGACGACGTCTCCACGTGTGAAGAGGTCATCCGCTTGATGCAAGCATTGACGTGGGCGACCAAGCAGGATCTCGCGGCGATCTTTGGCGCTCATGCGGTTGGCGTTCCCCAGCCAGCGTCTCTGCCCGTCGCGACGAGCACCAAGGCGGATGATGACGACGATGATCTGGACGATGACGATGATGACGATGGTCTTGATGACGATGGTTTGGGGGACGCGCCAAAACAGGATCCCTACGCTGAGCTGCGGCGGAGCTTCGGCGCTGGACGGCTCCTCCCGCAGGAGCGCGAGCGTTTGCGTGCCCTTGGCTACCTGCGCGTCAAGGAGATGCGCCATTTTCAGCGCGCGTTTATTGGCATTCACTCGCTGATTCCAGCCCACCAAGAGACGAAGCTGAAGATCATCGCCGACATCAAGCAACGCATCGATCGTCGCCGCTCGCGTTTTTCGCCAGAACTCAAAAAGAAGGTCAAAACATGGGATGAGTATCTTCAGGTCAAAGAGCCCCTCACAGTCTCTGGGCTGCCCAAATGGTTCACAGACCAGTTGAGCGAGAAGGATGGGACGAGCGGACGCTTCGTGGTGATCTGGAATGCAGGCCGCAAGGCCAACTATATTTTCTCCAAGCGCTTGCACCAGGCATTCTTTGACCTTCCCACCCCCAGAGCAAAGGTGGCTGTGGCCGCCAACTACTTCGTGCTCGTGGAGGTCATCGACACCCTCCGCAAGGAGGGGCCGCGGGTCTTGGGCACCGTGGTGGGGCTGGTTTTCATCTGTCTGCTTTTGACCTTTCGTTCGCTCAAGGCGTCCATCCTCGTCTTGCTCCCGCTCTTCGTCTCACTGGGCTGGCTCTGCGCGACCTTTTTGCTCTTGGGTTGGAAGGTGAATATGTTCAGCATCGTCGCCTTCCCGCTGCTGCTGGGCATGGGCATCGACAACGGCATTCATGTCTTCCATCGCTGGCGGGAGACCGCGAACGTTCGCGTGATCGTTCGTGATGTGGGTGGGCCCATTACGCTGACGACCTTGACGACGTTCATTGGTTTTGCGGGGCTGCTCTTGGCGAACCACGTGGGTATTCAGACCCTGGGGCTCACCGCCGGCGTAGGGATGTGGTTCACTCACCTTGGAGCCACCATGGCCTTGCCCGCGCTGCTTTACTTGGTGGACAACAAGGCGCGCGAAGACAGTGTGGCGTGAGCCCGCGTCTTCGCTATACTGCCGACGCTATGAGTTCTCAGATGGACGTGAGGGAGGGCCCCTCGGTTGTCTTTTTCACCCAAGGGGTCAACGTCCCTTCGAGTCGGTTTCGTGTTGGGCAGTTCTTACCTCATTTTGAGGCGGCCGGTGTGCGCTCCACGCTATTGCCCGCGCGTCCCAGCACCCAGGGAGATGTCCCTTGGCGCTGGGCCCATGGTCGTCGCCGAGCGCTCTTCAAGCCGCTGAGTATCGTCAGTCGGCTCATAGACCTGCCCAAGATTAGGAACCATGATGTGGTGTTCCTGCAGCGACCGCTGCTCAAGTACTACACCACCATTCTCGAGAAGATCGTTACGACCTTCAAACGTACAATCTTGGACTTCGACGATGCGATTTTTAACAACCTCCTAGGCCTGGAGAGCTGGCGTCTGCGTCGTATCATTGAGCTTGTCGATCACGTGATTGTGGGTAACCAACACCTCTACGATTTCGTTGACGAGCCAAGAAAGACGACGATCATCCCCACGGTCGTCGACACCCGGCGATATCAAATGCGACCTGACCCGGTGGGGCGTTTTACTCTCGGTTGGACTGGGGTGTCATCTAACCTCAAGGAGTTGCGGCTTATCGCCAAGCCTCTGCGGCGGGTCCTCGCGGCGACTGGCGGGGAGCTGCTGATTATCTCCGATCGCATCAGCGAGAGCTGGCTGCGGGAGCTCCCGCTCCGTTTTGTGCGTTGGTCGCCGACGGTGGAGGCCGAGGCACTGGCTGCGGTGCATGTGGGGTTGATGCCACTGAAACACACCCACTACAATGAAGGGAAATGCGGCTTCAAGCTGATTCAGTATATGGCTCGCGGTATCCCTGCCGTGGCCACTCCTATCGGCGCCAACAAGCAGATTGTCCGTCACGGGATAGACGGCTTTCTCGCGGATAGTGACAGGGCGTGGGAAGAGGCGCTGCTGGAGCTTTGGCGCTCGGGCGACGTCCGTAGAGCCATGGGTGAACGGGCTCGAGTTCGCGTCGAGAGTGACTACAGCATTGACGCGGTGGATGAGCGCCGACACACGCAAGGCTGACGCGAAGCATGCTGCCGCCGGAGGGGGGACCAACCTCTTGGCGGTGATCGCTGGGCTGATCTTGCCTGCCTTTCACATGCTCGTGGCTCGTGTTTATGGCGTCAAAGTTTATGGGCTCTACGCTCTCGGCCTCGGCGTCACCGACCCCATGGTTCGCTTCTGCTCCTTTGGCACCGACAAGGGGCTCTTGCGGCATATTCCCACCCATCGGGTCGCCAACGAGCAAGAGCTCGAGGAGCGCAGCCTGGCGACGGCTTTCTGGCTGACGGTGATCGTCGGAGTGCTGCTCACCATCATCGCCGAAGTCTTTGCAGGTCCACTCGCACGGCTGCAGGATAAGCCAGAGGTCGTGACCGCCCTGCGCTATCTGGCGCCGAGCGCGCCCTTCGCCGCG
>JAFCZD010000535.1 GCA_019314525.1 Deltaproteobacteria bacterium | reverse complement strand
CTCCTTTTGTAGCGAGCCCTCTGCCACCTTCTCACCGCCACGCTCGAGCACAATGTGAATCTTCCCAGGCAGAGGCTCCCGAAAGACCTTCAGCACAGCCTTCATGCAGACCAAATTCGCCCGACCATCTCCCCAACCAAGGGCTGGTGAATAGCCAGCCAAGAGCGTCGCGCCGAGATCGGCGAGGGGCGCACCTTTGACGCCTTCCAAGGCCAAGATCGCCAAGGCCGTGGCCTCAAGAGTGCTTGGCGGTGACCCATCGGCCCGCACCACCCCCTTGGGAACCTTGATCGCCTTCGAACCGTCTTTACGCGGCTCAATCGCAGCGACGATCACCTTACGCAGCACCTCCGCCAACGCCCCTTTCACCGCGCCCGAGGCGAGCACCGCCGCGGCGGTGTAGGGGTCTCGGATGCGCTTGGCGTGTCGCACGAAGGCAACTCCCCCTCGGGCCGAAACCTTGGGCTCGGTGGCGGCAGCGCGCACACACTCGGCCGTGGACACCAGCAGCCGCTGCAATGACCAGCCCGTCTCGCCACCACAGGTGCCATCAGGCGCCTGCTTGTTGACGATCTCGGCGATGGCGCGCTTGCCCAAACGAGAGAGAATGGGGCTCTCTGCGTGGGCCAGGGCCGCCTCGGCGAGCAACGTCGCGGTGGACATGTTGAGGACGCGCGCCTGACGCAGCACGCGCTGGGTGGCCAACATCGTCAGGTCGCGCAACTCGGCCTTGGTCTTCTTCTCTTGCGCCTTCGTCCCGCTGCCTCCGAGGGCTCGCATCAAACCCTCGGCTTTGCCCGCCAGGAGCAATGAAAAAGCGCTATCGGCGATCATGCCCCCTCGACCTCTTGAGGCGCTCAGCTCTGAGCGCAAGAGCGCCAACGCCCCAGGAAAAACCTGCAAGCGCACACGACCAAGCTTCATATTGGCTGCTGCAGCGCGCGTGATCGTCAGGCTGCGAGGCGCCGCGAGCGTGCCCTTGAAGGTCTGGATCATCGGCCGCCCCACGGGCACGACCTGCAACGAGCGCAGGACCGCGTCTTTGCCCGCGAGCTTGGCAAAGACCTGAGCTGTCGCCGGCTGATTGGCACGCAGCGTCGCATAACGCACAGCGCTCCCTGCGGGCCCCAGGACAACCTGATGCGCCCTCCCCTCGATAGCGAGGCCCTTGGCTTCGAGCTGCAGCTGCGCTCTCACCTCTTCTTGCGTCGTATTGACGATATTGATCGGCATGCGCATGACATCGCCCACCCGCAGCAGCGGAGGCACGATAGGATCAACATACACGGGCAAAGTGCCCAAAAAGCTCGTCAGCGCCCCCGCCTGCGCCCCGTCCCGGCTATGAGCCAACGCCAGCACGCGCCAGCTGGTGAGCCGATCGGGTACGCGCACTTCCACCTCGGCGTTCCCCTTGTCATCGGTCAGCACCAGCGGCCGAAAGAGGAAGGTCTCGGGGAACCACGCGCGCGTCTGCGTCTGTTGTTCGTCCTGCTCCGAGTCGGCGACGCTGTCGTCCGCCGGCTCACCCCCGCCCTTATCCGCCTTCTTGAAGCGGCCACCACGCCCCTTGCCGATCACACCCAGTCCACCCATACCCATGGATTTTTCCGGTGCCGCTTTCTTGCCCCCGCTGCGCGCCACCACAGGAGCAGGGGCGGGCGTGGTAGCGAGAGACTCAGGGGCCTGCGCCGCTGGTTCCGCTGCTTTTTCGCTCCTGGCGCAGCTCATCAGCGGCACGACCAGCAGCACCATGAACATTATTCTGAAGTCGTTCATCATGGCCTCCTCTGCGCTACCCAGCGTGCCCAGTTTTCCACGTCCTCAGGGAGGCGCGTGCCCACAGCCACCACCTGCCGCGGGTTGGTCAACTCCAGCAAGTCTTGAGGCAGCCGGTGCAAACGCAGCGGCCGACCAAAAGCGTCCCGCACCTTCAGCCCTCGTTGTTCACAGAGGCCAAGGGCCTTGCCCCAGATCTTCGCCAACGTGGCGGGCTTCATCAGCTCCGCCTTGGGTGCTTCCCGCTCCCACTTTCTCGTCAACTCGTGCAACACGGTGAGCACCCGGTAGAAGCGATCGGTGAGGTGCACATTGGGCTCAAAGCGCGTCTGCGCCGAAGCGTGGATCACCACGTCGAGGTCTTCCGGCCGCGGAATGGAGGCCACTTGCAACACCGTCGCCTCGGCCGCATAGCGACCGCGAATCCTCCCCAACGCCAGAGCCTGGCCATCGAGCAGCCCAAAGGCCTTCCGCTTCATGGGCACCTTTGAACGCAACGACCGCAGGGCGTCGGGGCCCGGCAGCTTGACCAACTGCTCGAGGCTGGAGTCGACGCCAAAGAGGCCCACAGCGGCCTTCACACCCCGCTGCTGGCTTCGTGTGCTGAGCAATAACTTCACCCGTGATCCAGGCGCGTATTGTGTCTTCTCCGCCTTCACCGCCACCGTGAGTTCGCTTTGGGAGCGCGAAAAAACGAGCGCCTTTGCCTGGTGAGCCGAAAAAACAAACCAGCCCTTCTTGTCGGCTGGGATGGTATACGTCGCGCTCTTTTCGCCCTTCTTCAGCTTCAGCACCTTCCTGTTGCCGAGGTGCTCGACCACAATGCGCCGCGGCAAAGAGCCGCGAAATTTTGGGCCACGCAGCATGCGCAACTTCACCTTGGCGCCGGGCTTGGCCATCACGGGCTCCACCCGCAGGGTCAAAGCCGGAATGCGCCCCGGCGAAAGTCGCAGCTTGGTCTTGCCCAAGTCCTTGCCTTCGTTCGTCGCCATCACGAGCAACTCATAGCCTTTGACGATCGTGGGCTGGGGCGGAGCGTCTCCTTCCTCGGCGTGGGGCTGCTCCAGCGAGTAGCGCACCACCCCCAACGCCGTCGCCTTGACCGCCTTCGGCAGCCGACGCCCCCTCAAACGCGAGAGAATGCAGCGGTCCACGCCTGCCATGGCCCTGGTCATCTTCTTGCCAGCGATGCCTTTGGCGACGGGGATCCAAGAGGCGCTCACCTCACGTCCCTTGGCGTTCACCCGCCAGGCCAGCACCCACGGGAGACTGCCCTCGACCTTTGCTCGCAAGCAATCCCGTGCGTCACGCGCTGCCAGCGCAAAGAGTTCATCCAAGCCCTCCGGGGGCGCCCCCTGGGCACCAAAGATCTCACGCTCGAGCTTGGGCAAAGGGGGGTCGGAAAACTCGAAGGTTACACCGTAGAGCCGTGCGTTGGCGGTCGAGAGCCGCTCTCGTTTGATGCGCGTGAGCACACAATTACCCAGCACGGTTTCAGCGCTGCCAAAGGTGATCGCACCGCTGCCGTTGACCTGAAGGGCCAGCTCAGCCTCACTCTCATCGTCCGTAACCCATTTAGCGCAGCTCTCGATCTTTGCCAGCCAACGGTCCATGCGTACTTGATCGTCAAGGCTGGCCCCCTGCCCTGCCACCAGGTCATAGGAGCGAGTGCGCCTCACCACTCCCCCGCGAGACGTCGCCTTACGCACAGGCGCGGGGGGGATCACCACGTTCACGGGTGCTCCCGGATCGATCTGGATGCGCGCCACGCTGTCGGCGTCGAGCTGCGCCTCAATGCCCTCAGAGCCTTCCATCCACGCCTTGCGCACCGTCAGCCGCGCGCCGGGAAGAGGCCGATCGTCGGCGGTGGTCACGCGCAGATAGACGCGGTTATTGAAACCTTGCACCAAGCCATTGGCCAGGGGCGTGATCGCCGAGACGCGCAGCGCGTCCTCGCTGAGCAAGACGCTCAATGCCCCCTCAACCCGGTCGCCCGCAGGGTCTATCGCCGAAAGGCGGGCCTGCAAGGTCACCCGCCCCTGCAGATCGGCTGGGACCTCGGGCAGCGAAAAAACAAAGCGCCCCGCCGCGTCGGTCTTGGCTGAGGTTGGCAGCCCGCCCTGCATCCACGCCGTCGGCGCAGGCCAAGAGCCACGAATGGTCCAAGCCAAAGCGACCTTGGCACCTTGCACGGGCGCCCCTGAGCTGTAGATGACGGAGCCCGACACACGAGGTTTTCCGCTTGCCTGATAGAAGGGCTGGTCTGCGGTCGCCGAGACACGAAAGCGCGGCAGGGTGAAAGGCTC
>JAFCZD010000125.1 GCA_019314525.1 Deltaproteobacteria bacterium | reverse complement strand
AACGAGTGACATTGTCTTTCACGTCGCCTTGATGCACGAGATCCCCGATGTCGAGGCCTTCCACGGGGAAGTGCAGCGTGTGCTCAAAGCCAAGGGCACGTTGATCATCGTCGACTGGGAGGCGAAGGAGACGGGTGGCGGCCCTCCTCTCGGGCATCGCGTGCCGCGCGAGCGAGTGCGAGAGCTGCTCGATCGCGATGGATTCACCGTGGTGCAAGAACCGGCGATCTACGACAACTTCTATGTGATCGTCGCTTCAGCTGTAGCGTGAAGCTGCTGGGCTATCTGCCCAACCCGCCTCAAGGCAGACCAAGCCGCCCGTTGATCACGAGCTCGTCGATGGCTCCTTGGAGATAATAGGAGGACGCCAAAGGCAACTCGCCAGACCAGTTCATCAAGGTCGTACCCACCACCAGGGGGAAGCTGTTGCCCTCGATGCCATGGGGCACGTTTCCAGGCTCTGTGCACGTCCATGGCTCTGGGTTGGTGACTTCCAAGGGCCCAATGTAGAGCCTCTCATCGCCGTTGATGCTGAGGGATGTTTTGCCGCCGCCAAAAGAGATGCGGATATGATGCCAAACTCCCACTGGCACCACGTCAAGGCTACAGAGTTGGTCCGCTTCTTCGAGCGTATTGCCCTGCAAACGAAACATGACCCGACCGCTTGGCGTCCGCATCAAGGTCAAATGGCCCGGCTCCGAGAACTGGACACGATCCCGCGAGAACACCCCCTCCAAGACACCGTCGCGCTCAAAGCGCACCCAGACGGAGATCTCCCCCTGCTCCAGGCGCAGGTCTTCTTCGAGCAACCCATAGCTGGAACTCGCACCATCGAGATGCAGCGCCCGCCCGCAGCTCCCTGGGCCTTCCACCAGCGTCGCCCCGCTGCCTACGAGCTTCATGGCATCGCCAGGCTCGGCGGGCATCTCCAACTGCGCGGTGCCCACGTCCACGATGATCTCTTCGAAATGCTGCACGACGATGGCGTCAGACGCCACAGGCTCAACGGTGCAGCCCATGGGCACGTGCGCTGTATCTTGGGTCAGGTCTTGGGTCAGGTCCATCGACGCGACGGCATCGAGGGCTAGATCGATGCTGGCGTCAACGGGCAACACAGCGTCGTAGCTGGCGATAGAGTGACAGCCACACAGAAGCAGCGTGAAGAATGGAACCCAACGCAACGTCATGCTCGGTAGGTTACCATGGGAGAGAAAAGAAGGGACGCTGCTCCAGCAGCCCCGGCTCGTCGTCGCAGCCACCCGGACGTAAGATACGCATCCCGAGGAGGGGGGACGGTCCCCATCCGTGGGCTCACGCGAGTAAAGCGCCGGGCGAGGCCGCTACCGGAGCAGCGTCCCCAAGAACTAGCTGCTCTCTTCTGCACCCTTCCGGCGCAAGAAGGTCGGGATATCCATCTCGTGATCTTCGGGCACTCCCCCCAAAGAGGGGTGCAGTGCGGGTACAGCCTGCTGGCCCGTGGTGCGGCGCATACGCCGTGACGGGTCAGCCTCCTGGGCCACGGGGGGTGCCTGGGCTTCGATGTTGATCGGTGGTGCCGGCCACACCTGCTGTGGGCTCACCTGGTGTTGAACGGGCGGGATCGGGATGGGTCCCAAGGGCCGCGGCGCCATGGGTGCCCCTGCCTGCATAGGCGCCACAGGGGCCACAGGGGCCACAGGGGCCACAGGGGGCGCCATGCGCGGGGCGGCGCTGGCCACCTGCGTCATCATGGGGGGAGCCACCGCTGCGTGGGCGTACGCCATCTCGGCGGGCCGTTGTTGTGGCTGTGACTGCTGCGTGCGTTGAGCGTTGTAGGTCGGGTGGCCGTGGCCCTGCGCCGCCGTGCCTTGAGCACGCTGAACGCCACCGCTCATGCCGTTTTGCTGACGCGCCTGGTCGGCTTCGAAGCCGGTGGCGATGACGGTGATGCGCACTTGATCGTCGAGGTTGGCGTCGATCACCGAACCAAAGATGATGTTGGCTTCGGGGTGAGCCGCCTCCATGATCAGGGTCGTGGCCTCATCGATCTCTCGGAGGGTCAAATCAGGGCCACCTGTGATATTGATCAGGATCCCTGTGGCGCCGTCAATGCACGCGTCCTCAAGCAACGGGCTAGCCACGGCTTGCTGCGCAGCCTCGAGGGCTTTGCGATCACCAGCGGCGTAACCGGTGCCCATCAAGGCCTGGCCGCGCTCGGCCATCACCGTGCGAACATCGGCGAAGTCCACGTTGATGAAGCCGTGGATGACGACCAAGTCGGAGATGCCCTGGACGGCGTTGAGCAACACCTCATCGACCTTGCGAAAAGCGTCAAGCATGGAGGTGGACTGCCCCGCCACGCTCAGCAGGCGCTGGTTAGGGATCGCGATCAGCGTGTCGACCTCTTGCTGCAGCGCCGCCACACCGGCCTCGGCCTGCCGGGTGCGCTTGCCACCCTCAAAACGGAAGGGGCGCGTGACCACGCCCACGGTGAGGGCTCCACACTCTTTGGCCACCTTGGCGATGACGGGCGCCGCTCCTGTACCCGTACCACCGCCCATGCCCGCGGCTACGAAGACCATGTCGGCATCCGCCAACACCTCGCGCAGCTCCTCGGTGTTCTCCAGGGCCGCCGCGCTACCCACCTCAGGGTTGGCGCCTGCGCCCAAGCCGCGCGTCAATTCATTACCAAGCTGCAACTTCGTGGGCGCCAGGTTGCTCTCCAGCGCCTGGACGTCGGTGTTGGCCACCAGAAACTCCACGCCCTCCAGCCCCGAGGCGATCATGGTGTTGATGGCGTTTCCGCCGCCCCCGCCCACGCCGATCACTTTGATCTTTGCCTGACTTCCCATGTCTTCCATCTCGATTAGAGCCATCCGTTCCTCCTCTTTTCTCTGCATCCGAAATCGCAGGCCTCACCGCAAGTTCGGAGCCACTCCATAACCAACCCAAGGGCGGCCTCGCCCCCAAGCTAAAAAACCCTCGAAACCCAATTCTTGAAGCGGAAACCAAAGCCCGCGTGTTGATGACGCTGGCTGAGGTGAGCGCTCTCCAGTTGTTTCACACCATGCATCACCAGACCCACGCCCGTGGAGTAGGTCGGGTTGCGCACCATCTCTTCGAGCCCACCAACCCCGCGTGGCCCGCCACGGCGAACGGGCTTATCCAACACCTGCTCGGCCATTTCGGGCATGCCCTCAAGGTTCGTCGCGCCGCCGGTGATCACCACGCCCGAAGCGAGAAGATCTGCATATCCAGTTTTCTCCACCTCGCGGCGAGCGAGCATGAAGATCTCTTCCACCCGTGGCTCGATGATCTCGCAGAGCAGGCGGCGGCTGATGCGGCGTGGTGCGCGACCACCAACGCTTGGCACCTCGACCTCTTGCTCGGGATCGACCATATCCGTCACCGCGCAACCCCAGCGCTTCTTCAGCAACTCCGCTTCACCCGAAGGGGTGCGCAGACCCACGGCGATGTCGTTGGAGATGTGGTTGCCACCAGCGGCGAGCACGGAGCTGTGAACGATGGACCCATCGACAAAGATCGTAATGTCCGTCGTGCCCCCACCGATATCGATCAACACCACGCCGAGCTCCCGCTCGTCTTCGTGCAAGACAGCCTCTGCGCTGGCCAAAGGCTGCAACACGAGCTCCGAAACATGTAGCCCGCAGCGCTGACAGCATTTGGTCACGTTCTGCACGGACGTTACCGCGGCGGTGACGATATGCACGCGCGTCTCGAGGCGCACGCCGCTCATTCCCAGGGGCTCCCTGATGCCGTCCTGCCCATCAACAGCGTAATCTTGAGGCAGCACGTGAATAATCTCGCGGTCCATGGGGATCGCCACAGCCTTGGCGGCTTCGATCACGCGGGCGATGTCTGGGGAACCCACCTCACCATCCTTCACCACCACCATGCCGTCGTTGTTGATACCGCGGATATGCCCCCCCCCGATGCCCGCATAGACGCTGGAGATCTCGCACCCCGCCATCAACTCGGCCTCTTCCACAGCGCGCTTGATGGACTCCACTGTATTGTCGATATGCGTGACCACGCCCTTGCGCAGCCCACGCGAGGCATGGGTGCCAACGCCGATGACGTCAATCCCCTCATCGGTAACCTCGCCGACCACCGCAGCGATCTTCGTGGTACCGATATCCAACCCAACAATCAGCTCGTCGCGCTTCGACATCTGACTCTTTACCCCTACTCGCGATCGTCGTTCATGCGGACGATCACGCGATTAGCACGCACCTCATGATCGAGGTATAAGGCGCGCGCACGTTTCGACTTGGGCCCCAACGCAGCCCACACAGCGTCGAGCTGACGCAGACGATCACCGCTGAGCATGCGCCCAAAACGCAACGCGGTACCGCTCTTCCGCAGAAAAAATGTGACCTCTCCACGACCTCCCACATGAACCTCTGAGAGGGCGGGGCGAATCTGCGCTTGATAACTCGAGAGGGCCTTTAGCCCAATGCGGATACGAGCATCAGCCCTTTGACGCTTGACGAGAAACTCAGCGCGCGTGGGCCCGGTGAGCACCGTCAGGCCATCCGCCTCTGCCTGAGTCGCGCGCTTGAAAAGATCTCCAGCCTCGTTGACCAGATAGAATACATCCAGCAATACCACAGCGACGGCGCGCTGCTCTTCCAGCACGATGCGCAAGGAGTTGGGCAATACACGCACGACGCGCGCCCTGCGCACCCAGGGGTGGCGCTGCACGACCTCGCCCATGGCAACGCGGTCCACCGCAAAGATTGAGGTGTGCTGCCAGGCGGCCACACGCGCTCGAACCTCGGCGGGTAGCACCTGTCGGGCCCCCTGGACTTCGATGGTTTTCACGTCAAAGGCGTGGCTGCTGCGCAAGGCGCGGTAGCCAAAAAAGCTCACCACACCCACAGATCCCAGGGCGGCGATGACCAGCAGGGAACAGGCCACACCCCACAGCAGAGCCCGTGCACGCTGGCCAAAGGCCCGGCTGGGAGACGCTGCAGCTGAGAGTTCAGCGGTGTCTCTCTTCTGTCCACTCGATGCGGAAACCTTCAATCGACGATTTTGCCCGCGGCCAAAGAGACGCCAAGCACCCCGTGCACGACCTGCGCTCGTGGCCTTGGAGGCGCCTTTGACCTTTGAGGCTTTGCGCTGACGAATCTTCACGCCTTGAGCCTCCCATCAGCGACGACCTGCTCCACCAGTTCGCCGTAGGAGAGGCCACCATGGGCCGCTATCTTCGGCAGCAAACTCTGTGCTGTCATCCCTGGCAGGGTATTGAGCTCCAACACCAAAGGCTCGGTGGCGCCGCTCTCGGGGCGATCCCAGCGAAAGTCCACCCGGGTCACGCCTGCGCAATCCAAGAAGCGATGAACATCCAACGCGAGCCTGGTGAGCAACAACACCTGAGGCTCGCTCAGAGGGGCCGGCACGAGGTACTCCGTGTCGTCTTTTTCGTATTTGGCCCCATAGTCGTAGAGCCCGCCGGCTGCGCGGATCTCCAAGGTGCCGAGCACCTGCGCAGCCTCACCGCTGCCCATGACCCCCACCGTCAACTCGCGCCCGGGAATATAGGCTTCCAGCAACGCCTCGCTGGCCGTGTCTTCACCGCCGAGGAGTGTTCGCAGCTGGGCCTCGTCCTTCACGATGTGCAGGCCCACGCTGGAGCCCTCACTGCGCGGTTTGAGGACCAGAGGAAAACCGAGGGCGAGCCCCCCTTCCACCGTCGCCGGAAAGGCCCACGCTGGAGTGGGGAGGCCAGCCGCTTGTAGAAGACGCTTGGTGCTCACCTTATCCAGAGCGTTGGCTGAGGCACGCACGCCGGAGCCCGTGTAGGGAATACCCTGCACCTCTAGCAAGCCCTGAATGCAGCCATCCTCACCCCAGCGGCCGTGCAAAGCGAGCAGAGCAACATCCATTTGAGCCGCCATGATGCGGGCACAAACGTCTTCCGCCACGTCAACAGCCACCACCTCATGGCCCCGCTCCCGCAGCGCTTTGAGCATGGCATTACCGCTCTGAAGAGAGATCTCCCGTTCGGCGGATCGACCGCCCATGAGGACCCCGATCCGACCGAAGGTAGACTCCGCCTGTGCGGCAGATGTCACCATATCGCCGAAACTCCTGCAATTAATGTAGTTTCCGCCTCCTCCCGAATCACTCGCCTCGTTCTGAGCGGTGGGGGAAGCTTTGAACCAGTAGGACCCAAGCGATCAGAGATCGCAAATTTTTCACGGTTTTTTTTGAGGTGAGATCATCAGGAAGATCGGGTGCAATCTTTGGATGATCTGGAAGTCAAGATCGCTTCCAGCTAGGACTGAGCTGGTGATGAGAGCAAGGCGCGAGCGAGGAGCCCGCGGAGCTACCTTGTAGCGTAGTGAGCAGGCACCGCAGCGAGCAACGCAGCTATCGCGCAAGCTCAGTCCTAGCGCGACGGTATGACCGTCACAGCATGATCACGATCCACATCCTGAGGCAGCACCGCGACAAGGACAGTCGCCGTGGCAAAGAGCACAGATCCAACGGCGGCCACAGCCCACCAACGCCGATACCAGGGAAGCTCGCTGTCGGTGAGGGGTTTTCCCACCAAGTAGCGCATCCGATAGGACTGCACTGCGATAGGCTCGAGGGTGGCCTGGATGCTGACACGGCGACGAAAAACCACCTCGATGAAGCGAACGAAGTCGCGGTGGGCAGGGTGCGTGACCCGCAAGGCATGTCGTCCCACACGCACGGACAACTTGATATCTTTCCCCCGGCCAACGCGCCGGCCATCGAGGTACACCCAACTATCAGCGATGTTGCTGTGGATGTGCACCGCGCCGGTGTAGCGCCGAGGGAGCAGCAATTTGTAGAGCAAGCTACGCACACCAGCACGTAGGCCGCGCCGGGGATCAAGCACAGCGCTCTCTCGTGCTCTCACCTTGCCACCCATGAGGAGCTGGAGGTAGACGATGTTGGCGCCACCAATGCTCCCCACATCTCCCACGAGCACGGCACCAAGGCGGAGCTTCTTGGCCAAGCGCGCCACACAGCGGGCATCAGCCAAACAGGCTGGGCGTCGCCCAAGGCGGCGTTCAAGCCCCTTGGCCTGGCGAAAACGCAACCTGGGCATGCTGGCCGCTGCAGACATCACCCACCGTCGTACCCGCTGAGCTTCCTTGGGGGTTATCCCCAGAGCGCTGAAGGGAGCCAACACGACGTTACGTGGGCGTGCCGCTGCAGCCGAGTGGGCCAGC
This sequence comes from Deltaproteobacteria bacterium, assembly GCA_019314525.1. Lineage (GTDB taxonomy): Bacteria > Myxococcota_A > Polyangia > JAFCZD01. The sequence goes on along the minus strand of JAFCZD010000125.1, from coordinate 8,317 downwards.
ACGAGGAGCAGTGAGAGCGCGAGGATCAGAGACCGCATGCTGCTGGCTCCGCGTTGCAATTGGTGCCCGATGACTTCCCGAGGGCCAGCCCAAGGGCGCTCCCCGCCCCTGCTGCGACCACACCCACCGTCGCCCAGAACCACCAACGTGTATACCAAGGCATGGGCCGCCGCAGCTCATGGGGGATGCTCGAGGGGCGCTCGGCGCCCTCAGGGACTGTGAGCGTGACCACCACCTGCGCCATCTTTTGAAAACGAATCTGCACCTTCTGCAGCGCATCGGTGAACCCCCCCTTGGAGACGCGCAGCTGGCTTTCTTTGGCGGGGAGATTGCGCTGCAAGGGGAGCGGGGTACGCCCCACCAGCTTGCCATCGAGATAGACCGCAGCCCCGGCAACATTGGCCAGCACGATCAGCGAGCCACGTAGGCGCTCGGGCGCCACCAAACCATAAGCCGCGACCCGCACGGCTTCGATCAGTTGATTGGGGTCACCGCTGATGCTCTCCTGAACACGTCGCACCTCTTTTTCACGAGACACATCCACAAGCTTCAGGTTCACCACATAACTGTCACCCAAACCACCAACATTGCCTGAGATGATGCGATCTACGCCTAGAAGACGTCCAGCCTTGGCGAGGCAACTCACATCGCCCGTACACGCCTGAAGGTCCCGATTGCGCTGCATCAAGCGCTGCACTCTAAGCGCGCTCGGCATGGCGGCATCCACCAGACGCCCGAGTTCAATACGGAGCAGCCCCTCGAGACGAGCGACGGTCTGCGAATCCACCCCAAGAGGATCCACACGAAAGATCGCCAACCCCGAGGCCTGCACGGGTGTGGCACCCAATAGGGCGACGGCAATGATGGCGCTGATCACAGGTCGCATCCAACCTCCTCCCATGTACGCCAGACCTGTATCATGCCACCTGCTCCAATTGTGCAACAAAGCGCTCCACCAGCGGCTCCAAGGCTTTCCTGTCAAGCTGCGGCGTGAACAGGTGAGGCAAACGTAGCTGTGAGAGGGGGATCTGCTCCTCGAGTAAGGAGAGGTAGCGCTCGTTGATCGCCCGACGGCGACGCATCAAGCGCGTCGCCGAGCAGAGCTCTTGCAGATCATCGTCCGTTGAGGATTCACGGCAAAAAGCTTCAAGCTGGCCAACATGCAAGCTGGCCCGCCGATCCTCGGGGTAGAGTTGATTGACCACCAGCTGTTCACAAGCGATCTGCAGCTCGGTGGTGGCTGCACGATAGAGATCCATCGCCTCAGAAAAGGGCATCTCTTCTGCGAGAGTGACGATCAGCAATCGGGCTGCGTCGGGGTCTGAAAGGAGCGCACGCGCCTTGCGGGCATCAGTCGTCAGGGGCCCCTCAGGTACGGCGTCGAGGATAACCTGCGGGATGCGAAGCATGCTGATCAAATGGCCAGTGGCTGGACCGTCGAAGATCACCGTCTCGTAGCGCGGCATGCCAGACGAATCGCATTCGGTCGTGTGATACCAGGCTTTGCCGATCATCGAGTAATCATCGAGGGCAGGGACTGCGCGCAAGAAGCTGCGCACGATTCGATTCTCTAGCACAATGCGGTAGACGGCGCGAAAACGCAGCACCATCATGCCCATCTCGCGGATCGCCGCCTGGGGGTTCATGTTCACCACCCAGAGGTTGTCGGAAGCCGGACGGATCCGCTCATCGACGATGGGGCAACCCAGGAGCTGGCTGAGCTGCGGGTTGCATCGCTCGCAGCGCGCATGAGCGAGGAGCACTCGCCGACCACGGGACGCCAGAGCGATAGCCAAGGCCGCAGAGACGGTGGTGCGTCCCACCCCACCCTTGCCTCCGACGATGATCATCCTACGCTCGAACATCACCCCTCAGGCAATCTCCAGCTTGATTCCCTCACGCGCCGCGACGGTGTTGGAGAAGGTACGCTGGGCCGCAGCCTCCATGGCGTCGATGGCTGCGTCATCATGGTCTGGATCGTGGTGGTAGAGCACCAGCTTACGAACTCGTGCTGCCTGAGCGATCTTGACGCCCTCCTCCCAGGTGCTGTGTCCCCACCCAGTCTTGGGGCTCAGCCCCTCGTCGCCGGCATATTCCTCAGGGGTGTACATCGCGTCGTAGACCAGAAGATCGGCGCCATCAGCCAGCTCCACGAGCTTGGCGTTGAGGCAGGAGTAATGCTCGGTGTCGGTGGCGACCACCACCGCGTGACCACCAAAATCGACGCGATAGGCAAAGACTCCGCCTGGGTGGTTGAGCTGCGTATTGCTGATCACGGCGTCCCCGCATACCACGGCCTCGCCCTCACGGAGGTCATGGAACTTGATCTGGGCCGCCATGTCATTGAGGCTTACGGGAAAGTTGGGGTAGTTCATCTGACCAGCCAGGGTCTCTGCTAGCGTGCCCGTCAGCTTATTGGAGCCAAAGAGGTCGAGCCGATTCCCTTTGACGAAAGCTGGTGTGAAGAAGGGAAAGCCTTGGATGTGATCCCAATGGAAGTGTGTGAAGAACATTCGCACCACCAAAGGCATTTCGGGGAGCAGGGCGTTGCCCAACCCCCTCAACCCCGACCCCCCATCGATAATCAAGATCTCCTTACCCGCACGGATCTCGATGCAGGGAGTGTTGCCACCATATTTGACTGTAGAGGGCCCAGGGACTGGAATACTCCCTCTCACACCCCAAAAACGCACTGAGAACATGCAGCCTCCCGTAATCGGCAGCCAAGAATTGTGAACTCAATAGCTTTGCCAGCAAGCGAACTAAAATTAACATGTCTTGGGGCTCACACCAACAGACCTGGCGTACTGTGATCGAAACCTGACTCTGCGCGGCCGAACATGGAGTGCTTTCACAACCGCAAGGGGCCCGATCTGGGGTTGGCGCTTATTGCATCGGTGGCCCGGCGACCTTAAGCTAGAGCGAACGAGGCCAATCATGAGCAAAGAGGCATTGGGGCGCTCCCTGACCATGACCACCATGGACCGCATGACCTTGCTCTACAAGGTTGGGGTCGCTCTCTCTGCGGAAAAAGATAGAGATCGCTTGGTGGAGATGATCCTGCTCGAGGCCAAGCGCCTCTGCAACGCCGATGGCGGCACGCTCTACCTCTGCAACGACGCTGACGAACTCGAATTCGACATCCTGCACACTGACTCTCTCGGCTTCGCCGCTGGTGGTACCAGCGGCAAGGAGATCGACCTCCCGCCCGTTCCCCTCTACGACCCCCAGGGAAGCCGAAATATCAAGAATATTGCGAGCTACGCGGCGCTAGCAAAGAAATCTATCAACATCTCCGACGCCTACAACACCACCGACTTCGACTTCTCCGGCACTCGCGCCTTTGACAAACACAACCAATACCGCTCCACGTCCTTCCTCACGATCCCCCTGGTGAACAGTGAGGACCGCATGATTGGCGTGCTACAATTGATCAACGCACAAAGCCGCGCCACCGGAGAGGTGATCCCCTTCAAGCGTGAGGATCAGGAGATCGTCGAAGCGCTCGCCTCACAGGCCGCGATCGCCCTCGACAACCAACTGCTTCTCGACGGCCAAAAGAGGCTCCTCGAGAGCTTCATTCGGCTCATCGCTTCAGCCATCGACGCCAAGTCTCCCTACACTGGGGGGCACTGTGAGCGCGTCCCCGTCCTCGCAGAGATGGTCATGCGCGCCGTCTGCGAGGTCAAAGACGGCCCTTTTGCCGGCTACTCACTCGACGACCAGGGGTGGGAAGAGCTACGCATCGGGGCGTGGTTGCATGACTGCGGGAAGATCACCACCCCAGTACACGTCATGGACAAGAGCACCAAGCTTGAGACGATCTTCGACCGCATCGAAGTGCTCCGCCCACGCTTCGAGGTGCTACGACGGGAAGAAGAGCTGGTGTGTTTGCGTGCTCAGCTCGAGGGAGGCGACAAGACGCGAGCTGAGACTGAACGCGACGCACGCCTCACCCAAATAGACGACGACTTCGCTTTCCTGCAGCACGTCAACGTTGGTGGCGAGTTTCTGGGAGACGCAGACAAAGAGCGCATCCGACATATCAGTGAGCGCATGGTGAAGATCGACGGCCACCTTCAGCCGCTGGTGCTGCCAGAGGAGGTGAAGAACCTCTCCATCTCGCGTGGCTCACTCTCCGAGGACGAACGTCTCACCATCAACGGCCACATGGTGCAGACCATCGCCATGCTCGAAGCGCTGCCCTTCCCCCGCCACCTGCAACGCGTCCCCGAGTACGCTGGCGGCCACCATGAACGCATGGACGGTAAGGGCTACCCTCGCGGACTCTACGCGGGAGATATGTCTGTCCCAGCGCGCGCCATGGCCATCGCCGACGTGTTCGAGGCCCTCACGGCACAAGATCGCCCCTACAAGAAGGGCAAGACCCTCTCTGAGGCCATGCGCATCATGGGCTTCATGAAGCGAGACAACCACATCGACCCAGCGCTCTTCGACCTCTTTGTTTCATCCGGGGTCTACCGAGAATACGGTGCTCGCTACCTGCCAACGGAGCTCATCGACGACGTCAATGAGGAAGAGCTCATCGCTATCGAGGCCAAGGTCTTCGAGCTGCCCTGCCCAGACATTCGCCAAGGGCGCTCCGAGGGCATGCTCCCTGAGTACGCCAAGCAGCGCACGCGCTGGCCCACCCAGCGCATGAGGCCCTTGAAAAGCACCCGCTTCTTCAAGGTGGGCAGGGTGAAGCGGAATGACTCTACCGCTCCGTCGTAAACACCATCCGCCGCGTCCAGAAGCTGCCACTCGCCACCGTCCAGAGCGACCTCGATGCGTGTAATGGGGCCTGCACCATCTTTGGCCATGCCGCTGACGAAGGGATAACGCACGGTGAGCCCCACCACCTCGGGTGGGCGATTGTCGATCAAGAGCGGGGCAGAGATGAGCGTGTGCTTCTGGAGTGTACCTGGGCCATTGGCCTTCTCGTCGGACGCCACAACACGGATGCGATAGGTGTCATTGGCGATGGACTCTGTGTCCCACTCATAGCTCGTCTTGTCGATCCTCTTGCCTTCATCGAGGGGGCGCCAGGTCACGCCGAGCTCCTCTCGATAAAAGAGCCGGTAGACCAAAGCGTCTTTGTCGGGGTTGTCGACCTTCCACTTGATCTTGATCGTACGCGTGGGCTTCTTCTTTTGCTTCTTACGCTCGAAGGTGATCTCCTTCACCCGCGGTGCCCGGTTCTGCGGCCGATAGTAGGCCCGCAGGCTACCCAGGGCGCCCTTGTTCTTCGTCCACTCCAGCTTAATCTGCAGATAACGCGCGACACCACTCTCGAGGCGGACGAGCTGCGCACCTCGCGTGCTCGCAGGACGCCAGCGGCTCCAGGTGAAGTCCGGCTTGGCTGTGTTCCCGCTGCGACTGCTAATCTTCAGCGCCGCCGTGGCGCGATAGCGTAGGTTGCCCCAGCGCGCCCGCGCACCTGCGTCGAGGGCCTTGGTGAGGTATGTCGCCTTCCCCCGGGGCTGCGGCTGCACGCGATAGACGGCGCCTGCATCACCTGTGGCGAAGATCTGCTCCTTGCCAGCCATGGAAAGCACGAGCACCTGCCGCTCCTCCACGTCGAAGGCCATGGCAACATGTCTCCCCTCGATGCGAAAGATACGACCTCGCACGCCCTCAGCCGCCCAAAGCACGCCCTTGTCATCCAAGGCGAGGTCGGTGAAATAGCCGTCGTTCAACGCGTAAAGCTTGGTTAGCTGCCCCTTTGGGCCAATGCGATAAAGCGCTCCTTTACCGCTCTTGGCGCCAGGGCGTAGCTCCGCTGCGCGAACCTTGGGCTTCTTCGACCCCTTCTTCTTCTTGATCACAACCGCAGTGCCGCCCTCACCCTTCTGCTTCCTGTCGTAACGTGGCAGCCCAGCGCTGCGTGCTGGAAATTTGTTGACGGCGACGTAGATCGTGCCGTTGGGGGCGACCACCACGCGCTTGAGCTCGTTGGCGTCAAAATCGTGTTCCGCGCTGGCGCTGCCGTCTTTGCGCACCCGATAGAGGATGCCGCTCTTGACCCCGCAAGCGAGCAGCGTCGAATCAGCAGCAAGAGCCAAAGAGAGCAGGTGCTCCTCTTTGGGATCGAAGTGCTGGCGCGGCTTGCCTCCTGCCGCCGGAAGCACATAGATCTTCCCTGGTGACCCCGTCGCCGCGTAGATACGGTTCAGCTTCTTGTCATAGAGCAGATCCCAAACATGTTGCGCTGGAAGGCGCGCGAGCTCCTTCCATTTGCCATTTTTGGGGTTGATGGAGATCAGGCGCGCGTCAGGCAACGTCGCGGCGATGATGGTGCCCCCTGGGCCAGCTGTAAGCGCCGAAACCAGCAAGGCGCCAAGATCGGCCACAGGACGCACTTTCTTACCCTCTACGACGAAGACCTTGCCAGGCTGACCACTGCCGAGGTAGAGGCGCCCGTCGCTGCCAAGGGCGCGGGACCAGAACATCACGGCCTTGGGCGCCTTCAGCTTCACCTTGTCGGGGCCGACGATGATCTCCCCATGATCGGAGATCAAGGTGCCCTTGGGTGTCCCCACGTTCATCTGCTTGAAGGTCCCAATCTCGAAGCTCGAGGTGGGACCCGCGTTGGCCACTTCACCAAAGAGCAGGAAGAGACCTAGCGCCGCCAGCCCCAAAGTTACATGTCGCAGAGTCACATGTCGCAAAGTCACATGTCGCAGAGTCACATGTCGCGTCACTTCAAATCCTCGCTTCTCACGCGCAGGCGCATTTTCAACTTGCCGCTCACCACGCGTTGGGTGCGGAAAACTTTCCGCCACTTCGTCTTGATAATCTTCTGGCTGCTCACAGCGGCGCCTGTTCGCAAAGCGTCGAGGGCCGAAGGTGGTAGATCCTTGATCATCCGGCCACCGAAGGAGAGCCCCTGAGTTGGAGTCGAGATGCTCAGCACCAAGGAGGTCCCTGGGTAGCCTCGCTGCAGGTAGTCGAGCAGCTGCTTCGTCGTCTCTGGCACCAGAAGATCAAGCCGGGTAGAATTCCCACCGCTCGCCTCGAGCAGGAGGATCCCGTCGCTGGCGCTCGAAGGCACCTGGACGGTGTACTCTTTTTCGAAGAGCGCGCCTTTGTAGGGTCGAAAACGCGCGGTGACGCGCAACTTCTGCCCAGGCTTCACCACATTGCTCGCGGCGCGCAGCGCCACCAGCTTCACCGGTCGCTTGCCATAATCCACCGCAAGATCAACATCAACGCGCTCAAGGTCCACGGGGCCCAAGGGGTTATTGACCAATAGGCGGACGGCGCCCAACCCACGCGCGAAACCCAGCCCACCCAAACGCACGCCCGCGGCGGTATAGCCATCGTCGTAGATCGTCACCAGACGGTGACCTTTGACCTTAATACGCGTCGTCAAGCGATAGGACGCGCCCGCCACATCAGGCATGGCTTCCTTCAGCGCGCTGGTGACCATCATGCCCACCAAGCTTGGCGTAAGGAAGCGGTGCTTGGCGATGCGCACCTTGTACACAGCTCGCTTCTTGTTGCTGTGCAGCGTCACGGTCATGGGCATCAACGACACGCGGCGCTTGGCGTCGGCCATGATGGCCGCCTGCCGATCTTGCATCAACGCTCCCATGGTTCGCACCGGAGAGCTCATCTTGAACGAGCGCGCCAGGTTGGCGTGGGAGTGGTGAATTTTGGCGGTGGTCACGGGGAGATAGATCTCGCCCGCGTTGAACATGCTGTGGCCAAAGGCCAGCACCTTGTCGCCCATGACATGGGTAACGGTGCCCGTACCCGTGAGGGAGATATCCCCTTTGGCCATGCACACGCCAATGGCAGCGCCTGGCGTAAAACGAGAGGGCCCCTGGGCCGTGCTGCCTCCGCCTCCACCGCCCTGCACAGGCTCGAGACCAAAGGGCGCGAAGGCCTCCTTCAAGGCCTTGATCCCGCTCGATGACATACCGGCCACCGAGAGCGGCACCGCAGCTCGCACCAACATCTGCCCACGCAGCGGTCCAAGAGGACGTGGGCCAAGCTCAGGCCAAGGGTTGAGCCCACGACGCACGCGGCTCAGGCCAAGGGCCAAACGTTGACGGGTCGCGGCACGCGCTCCCAAAGAGCGGCGCCCTTCCCGTTGCGCCACAAGCAAGCCACCCGCCTGCCCTGGCCCACGCAGCGGAAGCTTGGTCAGCGCCAGCATATTCGCGATAGGCGTCACGCCAAAGATCGGTTCTTTGGAAAAACGCCAACCATAGGCCAGCGCCCCGACGAGCTTGCCCTGAATGTAGATCGGGCTGCCGCTCATCCCACCCAGGACCCCCGCGCGGCGAATCACCGGATGATCGCCGCGCAT
>JAFCZD010000124.1 GCA_019314525.1 Deltaproteobacteria bacterium | reverse complement strand
CATGAAAAAGGAGAGGAAACCGATGGAGGCATGCCACCCAAAGCGCACAGCGAAGATCATCGTCACGAAGCCGATAAACATGCCCGCGTAGAGGAAGAAGGCGGACGGTCCACGTCGTGAGTTGAAGAACTTATCCGAAAGAAACCCTGCGAAGAAACCTCCGGATATCCCAGCCACCATCAACACCAGCCCCCAGTTGACGAAGAAGAGGTCCGTCTTGTTGACGCCCACATCCTTGGCGTAAATCGTGCCCCAATGCATGATGCCGTTGCGTAATACGCCGGAGCAAAACTCGATGATGATCATCATCCAGATTACGCGATTGGAGAGGATGCGCCTGTAGAGGTCTATGGCGTTGAGGGGCTTTTTGGCGTCTGTGTCAGCAGAGCCGGCGTCGCCCGTGTTGAAGTCTTGAAAGCCTGCTTCTCCCGGGGTGTCTTTGAGCAGAAGAAAATCCACCACGACCCAGAATGCGAGCACGATGGCGGGAATGAAGAAAGCCCACCAGATTTGCGTTTCGCCGCCATCGCCTCGGGTGAGGAAGAGCACACGCCGCGTGAGGTCGAACGCAAGGTAGATGCCGAGGGAGATCAGCGTGCCAAAGATTCCGCCAAAGACGCCGCGCTCGCGGATATGAAACCACGCCGCGTTGACCTTGACGATGGAGACAGCGCCGAAGCTTTGGAAGTACATGTTGATCGCGTAGACGATGATGAAAGGCATCAGCAGGCCATAGGCTTCTCCTGGTGCGGCGGTCATCACCTGATAGGTGAAGACGCCCAGCAGCAGGTTGGCCAGGGCCGCCCCGGTGGCGCCGATGAGGATCGCCTTTCTTCCACCGATACGGTCTGTGAGGGGGCCGTTGATGATGAAGGAGAGCCCATAGACGATAGCCCCCACGGCGAAGATGGTGCCAAAGTGCGCCTTGGACATCAATTCGTCGCCAAAAGCCTTTTTCGCCTCTGTCAGGTTGTAGCGGCCCCAATAGAGGCTGGCGTAGGTGAGCCCCAAGGGCAGCCAATTTGCGTAGCAGCGCAGCCGGAAGCGGAGGTCATGCGCTACAGGGTTATTGAAGAAGTAGATCAGCGTGACAATGCCGATGGCGACAAAAGGTAGCAAGAACGTGAAGGCGGTCTTCTGGCCCGTGAGGTAGAGGAGCGTCTCCACGCCGAGTAGCACCAGCGCTGTGACGAAGGCGATCAAGACTTTGAGTTGAGTGGTCATCGTGCCTCATTTGCCCTCTGGGCGTCTCAGGTCAGTCAGCGGCAGCCAGGGCTGCTCCCGGGGGTGCCAAGATCACCGGATGAACCGCCCCAAGGGCGAGTCTCGGTGCACCAGGCGCTGGCCTGGCTCTTGTCACCAAAGGCGTCCTTCACAGAGAGGGACGCGCCTGGCGTGATCAAGAAGTCTTCGGTGATGGAATAGCTGACGCGGTCCACTTCTCTGTCGGCGTCATCGAGCAGGATGATAGCGTCTGCGGTGTTGGAGAGGCGAAAGTTGTCATAGCCATACGCGTAAGCGGCATTGATGCCACCGTTGAGCGCTGCCTGGCCACTGGCCGCGAGCACGATGAAGCCCTTGGCGGGGATTTGCAGCGAGGTCGCGATACGGTGACTTTCGCTGCCCTCATCTTTGATGGTCCAACCCTGGAGGTCCAGCGGGATGTTGCCGCCGTTGTGCACTTCGAACCATTCGCCGGATTCGTCACCAACAGCGTCAGGGTCAGCCATGAACTCAGTGATCACCACCAAGGGCGCGGCGCTTTCTGTGTCGGGCGAGGGGAGGTTGTCTGGGCTTGGCCCCGAATCAACGGATGTCGCGTCGATGGACGCCTCTGAGCTCTTCGCGTCCAGGGGTGTGAATCCCTCTTTCACGCAGAACCCAGGGTGGGACCCATCGAGGTCTGGTTGACAGATGTAGCCCTCAGGGCATGTGGGGAGACCTCGGTTGCAGAGGAAGGGTGTGTCACCAAGCTCAGGAGCACACCCAAAGAGGGTTGCAGTGGCGATGAGGGTCAAAGTGCAAGGAAAGAGCGCTCGAATCATGGCCGCCCCTTATAGCAACACAGAGGCCTGCACGGCAATGACAGAGGGGAGGCGGGCGCTTTAACGCAGGACTGCTGGCTGGCCGGTGCAGTCGACGACATTGCGCCAGAACTGACTGTCGGGGGAGAGGGTCTTGCGTTGAGAGGTGACAGCTGCGAGGGGCACATGTGTGAAGCGGTTCATCCACAGCCCCACGATGAGCCCCGTTTTTCCAGCCATGGCGGCGTGTACCGCGTCTTCGGCCAGGCGGCCACAGAAGATTGCGTCAGCAGAGTTGGCTGGTGCTGCCCGAATGATGTAGCTCGGGTCGATATATTTGAGATTGAGCTCCTCTGTTGCGAACTCGCGCTTGATGGCGTCGCGCAGAAACACGCCGATATCACCTAGCTTTGCATTGCCCGACGCGTCATGGTCACCGCTCTCTCTCAGCAGGTCTTGGCCTGCGCCCTCGGCGACCACCACCACCGCGTGACCGCGCTCAGCCAGCCGGTTTCTTAGCCAGGCATAGACGCCTCGCTCTCCCTCAAGTCGAAAGGCGATCTCGGGCACCAGGACCAGGTTTGCCTCACGCGAAGCGAGGGTCGCGGCCGAGGCGACGAACCCCGAATGGCGCCCCATGAGCTTCACCAAGCCCACCCCCGCGGGGGCGCCCACGGCTTCCACATGGGCGGCGCTGATGGCGTCCACGGCCACGGAGACAGCGGTGTCGAAGCCGAAGGTGCGTTCGATGAAGGGGAGATCGTTGTCAATGGTCTTGGGCACGCCCACCACAGCGATCTTCAACCCGCGGGCTTTGATCTCCTCGTAGAGGGCTTGCGCGCCGCGCATTCCGCCATCGCCACCGGCGACGAAGAGCATGTCTATGCCATGGCGCACCAGGGTGTCCACCATCGTTGCTGGGTCTTGGGGGCCCCGAGACGAGCCGAGCATCGTTCCACCGACCCTGTGGATGTGGGCCACGTGCTCGGGTTTGAGCTCCAAGGGAGGGTCTGGTGTGAAGGGCGCGAGCCCTCGGTAGCCATAGCGGAAGCCAAAGATGCGGCGCACGTCATAGTGGTGCCAGAGGGTCAACACCACGCCTCGCACGATGTTGTTCAGTCCTGGGCAGAGGCCCCCACAGGTGACGATGCCAGCGGTGACCTTCTGGCCTGCAAAATAGGTGCGCTGCTTGGGCCCTGCGAGCTCAAAAGCCGCAGGCCCCGAAAGCGTGATCCCCTGGTCGATGTCGTCAAGGCGCCCCTCTCCCACGGCTGGGTCGAAAACGATGCGTAGGCCATCGGGGGTGAAGTTGGCGATATCATCATCGAACTCGGTGGAGAGTTCGAGGGGTGACGCCTTGGTGGTGGGACCAAGGCTATCGACCTCGAGGTTGATGGTGGTGGTAGGTTCTTTGGGCTCAGTGTGTGTCATTTCGTTCTCGTTCTCGTTCTCGTTCTCGTGGGATCGGGGCTCGAGTGCTCAAGGCCCGAGTGCTCGGAGATGTCGAAGATGTCTTCGGCGGCAGCGACGACCGTACCCATAGGGTCGGTCTCCAGGGAATCATCGGTAGAGAGGCCCTGTGGGCTCTCGATATCGGTGGCTAGCTCTTCGTCTTCGTCCGGCAGTCGTTCCATGGAATCCCGGACATTCATGTCTGTGGGCACATCTTCCGTATGGAGCTCAACAGCAGGGTCAGAGTGGCAACGCTTGAGCAATTGCTGATGCTGCACGAGGCTTTCGCTATCTATCAGCGCTCGTAGCTCGACAGAGGGGGGGGGATTGGGAGGCGCCAACGCGCGCAGAGCACGAGCGAGCCCTCGCGCTTTTTGGCGGGGTCCTGAAGGCGACAAAACGCTCATAAGCAGAGCCGCCAACTCACGGGAGACCCGTGGGTTTATCCGTCGCGCTGACACAGGAGCTTCCGTCTTCCGTGTTAGCAGCGTGTTGAGGTCCATCTCGTCGAAGGGACGCCTCAGAGTGGCTAAGGTGTAGAGGCAGGCAGCGAGACCATATACATCGTTGCCATGAGCCTCCTTGCGGTTGAGGCTCTCTGCCCCCCCAGCTGCAGTCGCGAGCGCCTCGGGCGAGGCGTAGCGCGCATGCTCCAGTGAGAGCGTGCCCCGCCGCGCCAGCTCGCAGGGGTCGGCCGCCAAACCCGCATCGTCAATCCAGAGTTCGCCGAGATCGCTGAAGAGAAGATTCGAGGGACGGATCGCCCCATGGGCTCGAGGTGACCCAAGCCAGCCCTCATGAAGGTCGGCGATGCTCTCCGCTGCTCGGGCGAAGAGGTGCGTCGCTGCCTGTTCGCTCAGGGGTCGTCGCTGTCGGATGCACTGGGCGACCAAGCCAACAAGACTGCGTCCCACGAGATAGTCGCAGATCACTGCCACGCCCCCACTGTTCACGACCAAGCCGCGAGGCAAGCGTAGTCCGCTGTGGTGAACCAGGCTGAGTTCGCGCAGCGTGGCGAGTCGATCTGGGGAGACATCTTCTCCCTCGAGTTGCTTGAGAGTCACCGGGCGTGTAAGCCCGTGTCCCACACGCTCGAGTGCCGTGTAGCTCTTGGCGACGGTTCCTGTGCCAAGGGTTTGCACCATGTCGTAACGAAGGATGAACTCAATCATGAGGTCACAGGGTTACCCTGCGCAATCAAGCAGGCGATCCGCCGTGCGCCATTAGGGCTGCACCGCGAAGCGCTCCAAGGGACCCGAGGGAGCAGTCGCGAGGGGCGTTGGTGTGGCGGAAGAAGCTGCGTTGGCTGAATAAAGGGTCTGTCCGCTGAGGATGTAGAGGTTCGTCCCTGCCCCAAAGGAGATGTGGTCTGGGGCGAAGTTTAGCTTGATTTCGGCGTCACGGATGCCGAGCAAGATGTTGTTTTTGAATCCCATCATGCGCACGGCGTTGACACCCTTGGCGGCGACAGCGAAGAGGTCGCTGGGCTGCTCGTTGATGATCGCTCTTGTGTGCGCGACAGAGCTGGGCTCTGCGCCGTCCCAGGCGATATCACTCAGCTCGGCGGTTGTGCCGATGAACGTGACGCCATGGAGGATGGGACCATCCGGTATGAGCGCTCCGCTGCCGTCAGCGCGCAGGCTGAGCTGTGTGGCGCTGACCACATTGTCTAGGCGGACCTCCGCCCCTCGTGTGGGGGTCGTGCCACGTAGGTCGATTTGTACCAAGCAATCACCTTCCGCGGTGGAAGAGCAGGATGTGAGCACCATGGCCCAGTCCCCGTCAGCGCTCGTTGCCACCGCGCGCACGATTTCTCCTGCGGGGAAAGTGAGGGACCCTGCGTCCGACGTGCCTTTGCCGGGGATATGGGTGAACACATGCAGGCTGCTGGGCGTTGCCACCAGCGCGCCGCTAGGAAGCGCCGCGAGCTTTCCCTCAGCTGCCACCACGGCAGCCACATGTTGGACTTCTTTGCCCAGGAAGTGGAAAGCGAGCTCATCGCCAATGAGCGTTGCCGTCAGCGCGCTCAAGGGGGAGATCGCCACTTCCCGGCTGCTGCCCATGCTCGTGGAGGCAGGAAAGGTTTGGTTTGTCAGGGGCTTGGGGAGCAAGGGTATGATCTCAACGCTGCCGTCGGCGTGTACCCCAACAGCCAGCCGAGAGATAGAGATTGGCAGCGAATAGACGCCACTCTCCCCGCTCTTGCTCAGCTCGGCGATGGCGGCACCTTGGGCAATGCCCGGGGGGATCACGAAGCTGAGGTTCCGGTCATCAGGATGCAAGATATTGAGGGCCTCATTTTCATAAACCCGCCCCTGCGCGTCTCGCAAGTTGACTCTGCCAGAGAGCGTGGGGTCGCCCTGGAGCAGCTCTATGGTGACCTTTTCACCGATGACCCGCTCGGTGTTTCCCTTGATCTCAAGCTCTGTGCTGCACCCGAGCCAGGGCAGCAGGAGTACGAGGGGCCAACGAGCGCCTTGTAACCTTCTTGTGGCCATCAGCGCACCTCCAACACGGGGTTCTCTGGGCGCGTGAGCAGGATAGCCGTGGTGGCTCCCGCACCGGCTGCCACCACGCCAATAATTGTCCAGAACCACCATTTACGGGTGACGGAAACCGCTGCCTCGCAGCGTCCATTGATGCAGCGCTGTTCAGAGAGGCATTGCACATCATCACGGCACTGCAGGGCGTTGTCGATGGGGAACAATCCAGCAGATCGGGGCTCAGTTGCCCCATCGTCATCGTCTGTTTTCAGCAGGCGCCTCGCGACAACCGGTGGTCCATCCGTAGAGTTGATGTTTCGGCTTTGGATCCAGCTCCCCGCTCGAGCCCATCGCATCTTGACGGGGCAACGTGAAGGTCCGCAGGACGCGCCAGCTCCCACCACTAGGACTTCAGCGGCGCCATGATCCGTCGCCAACAGGAGCGTAGACGGACCCGGTGCGCTCTCGATCTCCTTCCGAAGTTGGACCATTGTTGTTGGCTCCACTGTGGGGCCTTTTTGTAAGCGGATGACGACATCGCGTGTTTTTCCGTTGCGGACGCGCATCCATTTTTCGTAGGTCAAGTAGCCTGGTCGCCCAATGCGCAGCAGATAAAGCCCCGCGCGGATTTCGATCTTGCCACGGGCGGCGCCATGCAGGGTGTTGTTGAGCCAGAGCAGCGCCCCAGGCGTGACCTGAACATTGAGGCTTCCAATGTGGTCGTCGGCGCCGGACACCTTGGCGTACATCGCCTGGACTTGGGGGTTGGATATCTTGCTGTTGGGTGCACGTTCAATGAAGAGGTAGGCGTCGTTCATCCACTTGAAGCCCGCCCCCTCGTTGCCATCTACAGTCTCGGCTGCGCCGAGATAGTGCAATGTTTCCACATAACCATCTGGTTTGGCGCCACGTTTGATCTCTTCCTTGTAGAGCTTGAGCGCTTTGTGCGCGCTCTTGCGAACGGAGTCGAGCTCGAGCACTTTGTAGCTCTGCTTGGCTTTCCGTAGATATTTGCGCGCGAGGCGTGTTCGCCGGGAAGGCGAAAAAGTAGGCCGATCCAAGGGATAAGCGAGCTTCACGTTGGGAGTTTTCGTGACGCGTAGAATGCGGGCAAGCTCACGAGCGATACCGGCCGTGACTTCGAGGCCGTCTCCCACACCTGCAGGGACGATGAGCAGAGGATCCCCCTCCGCATGCACGGGGCCGGTGGCGATTAACACAAGAATAAGGATCAACGAATAGCGCATGGTTTGTTCCAGGTGTGTGGGGCACGCACCTGTGCCCACGCCAACAGCGCTGACTATATACCAGACCGGCCGTGAGTCATACCGCTGCGATGTCGTATACTTGACGCTGTGAATGTGCACCGCTACGGTAAAAATGAGGCCCCAAAGATGAAAAGACCCTTCTTTTGTGTGTGCGCCAACATGGCTGTGGCGCTGCTTTGTGCCCCAGCCGTCCATGCCGACAATCAAGGTTTTAGCGCCACAGTGGTGGGCCGCGAGGTTTCATACCGAATCGACACATGTGGTGACGCCGGTGACAAGCTTCATCTTTATCACGACCTCCAGAGTGCCCCCACGACATCAACCCCATCCGATCACCAGCTGGGCATTGGCCTCGGGTGCGACGTTTTCACGGTGCCGTGGGATGACGCCCCATCACCCGCTCTCTATCAGAGCTGGATGCGGCAGGAGTCGGGCAAGATACGCGGCCCCCTTGAGGTTTGTGTGGGGCCCGATGTTCGCATCACCGACTTCGAGTTGGAAAAGCAGGGTGCTCAGCTGACTTATGTGGTGCGCCTTTGCAATATTGGGAGTGAGGACGCCACGAAGTTCCGTGTGGGTTTTTGGCCCAACGCTGCCACTGAACCCGCTCTCGCCGACATGGGCGTGATCTTCCATGGGATCGAACTTCTAGCGGCGGGCAGCTGCTACGACGTGGACAATAATGGTCAAGAGGATCCACTCCGTGTCGCGGCGGGTGCGCAGCCCAACGGTGATTTTTTGGCGTGGGCGCGAGCTGATAGCGGTAATTTTGTTGGAGAGTGTCGAGAGGGCAACAACACCCCAGCCTCCATCCCCTACCTGATGCGTAACCCTGATATTTATGTGGACGAGTTCACAGCCCAGGTTCAGGGCGATGTGGTCACTTATATGGTGAGGGTCTGTAACAAGGGCGCGGCGGATGTCTCTCGTTTCTTCGTCGATATCTACTACGACAGGCCTGCGAAGGCGCCCTCGTTTGGGGAGCCAGGGGACGAGGCGAAGGCGGTGAACGATCTCGCCCAGCAGCAGTGCACGACCCTCCGCTTCCTCCGCTCCAAGACGCCAAAGGACAGCTACCTTTCCTATACCATCGTCGATGCGGATGACTTCATCAAAGAGCCTGATGAGTCCAACAACTACTACGCTCCGTTGACGGTGAACGTGGGCCTGGATGGTTCAACCCCTGGGCCTGGCGTGAGCTGTGTTGACGTTGACGGGGATGGCCACGGCGTGGGCCCAGGCTGTCAGGGTGTGCCTGACTGCGACGACAACGATCCGGCGCGTCACCCACAGGCCAAAGAAGTGTGCGGTGATGGGGTGGATGACGACTGTGATCTCACGCCCGATGATGGTTGCCCAGGAGTGGATTGCGTCGATGGGGATGGTGACGGATTTGGGGTTGGAGCGGATTGTGTGCTCGAGGACAGCAACGACAAAGACGCCACAGTCTACCCCTGGGCGCCCCCAGAGACGCAGGGTGAGGGGGAGGGATGTGTGGATACTGACGCGGATGGTTGGGGCGTGGGCCCAGGCTGCAAAGGAGTGCCTGACTGTGATGACCAGGATCCGCAGCGGCACCCTGGCATCAGGGTCGAGCGCTGCGGTGATGGGGTGGATAATGATTGCGACTTCACTGTGGATGACGGTTGCGAGGGTGTCAGTTGCCATGACGCGGATGGTGATGGTTGGGGGGTCGGTCCAGATTGTGTGATGGAAGACCCAGACGACACCAACCCCGAGATCTACCCCTTCGCCCGTTGCGCTGATGGTGACGGTGACGGTTATGGCGTGGGCCCCGACTGTAGCGGGGTCCCTGACTGCGATGACAATAATGCGGCCATCAACCCTGACGCCAAGGAGATCTGTGACAATGGTCGCGACGATGACTGCGACTTGACAGTGGATGATGGTTGTCCCGGGGTTGATTGCAAAGACAGTGATGGTGACAGCTTTGGTGTGGGAAGCGCGTGCGTGTTGGCTGACTGTGATGACGAAAACCCTGCTGTCTACCCATGGGCCAAGGAGCGCTGTGGTGACAACCTCGACGATAACTGCAACGGCATCGCCGACGACGGCTGTCATGGCCGAGAGTGTGAAGACCGTGACGCGGATGGCTTTGGGGTCGGCAAGGGTTGCCCAGGTCCGCAGGACTGTAATGATCTGAGCTTCTTCACCAAGCCAGGAGCCAGCGAAGTCTGCGGTGATGGTCTAGACAATGATTGTGACAACGTGGCCGATGATGGTTGTACGGAGACCGCCGTGGACGCTGACGGTGACGGCGCGTCAGTGGGCGCTAGCGATGGGCAGCCCGATTGTAATGATCGCGACGCGACCATCTCACCTGGGGCGACTGAGGTTTGCGGAGATCAGATCGACAATGATTGCGACAACACAATCGACGATGGCTGCCCCGGCGTAGACTGCGTTGATGACGACGGTGATGGTTGGGGTGTGGGGAGCGCGTGTACGATCGTCGATTGCAACGATGCTGCCGTGGATGTGCACCCTTACGCTCAAGAGGTCTGCGGTGATGGCCTGGACAACGACTGTGACGGCACGGTGGACGATGGCTGCCCTGGTGTAGACTGCGTTGACAATGATGGTGATGGTTGGGGCGTGGGAGCAGGGTGCGCCAAGGAGGACTGCGACGACGAAGACGGTGGTACGCACCCATGGGTTTTCGAGATTTGCGCAGACAACAAGGACAACAACTGCAATGGCTCGGCAGATGAAGGCTGTCTTGTTTGTGAGGACAGAGATGGCGATGGACATGGCATCGGGCCCAAATGCACCAGCTGGGACTGCAACGATAACAACGCCAAGACCTACCCAGGCGCCGACGAGATCTGCGATCTGCTAGACAATGACTGCGACGAGGAGGTGCCCGCCGAGGAGACCGAGTGCGTCTTCGCCCCGCCAGGTTGCGCCTGCCATACGGGGGACCGGGGTTGGGGCCCTTGGGGGGTGGCTTTGTTACTCCTGGTCTTCGTGTTCTGGCGTCGTCGGCGCTAATTCATCGCTGGGTTTTCTACTTGCCACCTGGCGCGCTCTATCAGGGCACGCCATCCCATGTTAGAATTGTTCCAACGTTCATAATTAGTGTGTTTGGTCTTTGCACCTCGGGACACCGAGGTGATGAGGAGGTTGTGTGATGTCTCGTCTGCTAAGAATCAGCTCTGCGTTCCTTCTGTTGACATTCGTTTCTTGTGGGTCAGATGAGCCTGCTCCCCCTGACAGCGGCACCGCCGATATTGGGGAGCAGATCGACAGCCAGCACGTTGAGACCTGTGGCAATGGCGAACTCGACCCCGGTGAAGATTGTGACACAGCCATCGTTGATGGAGTTGGCGTTTGCCCAACGAGCTGCGATGACAATGACGCCTGCACCACAGACGAGCTGCTGGGTAGTGACTGCAGCGCTCGCTGTCGCGTTGTGGCTATAACCGCTTGCACGGGGACCGAGAGCGACGGGTGTTGTCCTGAGGGTTGCGACGCTGCGAGCGATGTGGACTGTGGTACCTGTGGTAACGGTGACCTCGATCCAGGCGAGCGCTGCGACACGGCCATCGCCGTAGGTGAAATGGGTGCGTGTCCTGTGGCTTGCGATGATGGCAACGCATGCACCATCGACACCCTCACGGGCACTGGTTGCGGGGTGCGCTGCTCGTCCTCGGTTCAGACCCAATGCAACATGACCTCCGATGGCTGTTGCCCGAGCGGTTGTACCTCCACTACCGACACAGACTGCTCTGCGAGCTGTGGAGATGGCGTGCTCGATGAGGGGGAGACCTGTGACACGGCCATCCCCGTGGACACGGTGGGCGCGTGCCCTGTGGCGTGTGATGATGGTATCGCTTGCACCCATGACGAGCTCGTGGGCTCGGGCTGTAATATCAGCTGTTCCAACCGCGAGATCGACGCCTGCAACGCCAGCGTGAGCGATGGATGTTGCTCCGCCGGTTGCACCACCGCTACCGACATAGATTGCAAGGCAGAGTGTGGAAATGGGGTCCTGGATGATGGCGAGACTTGTGACATCAAGATCGATCCCACGAGCGTTGGTGCGTGCCCCGAGGATTGTACCGATGGTATCGCCTGTACCGTCGACAAGCTCGTCAGCGCGGGGACCTGCACCGCCTCTTGCTCCAACACCTCTATCACCCAATGCGTGCTGCTGAAGTCCGATGGTTGTTGCCCTGCAGGCTGCTCATCGTTGACCGACACTGACTGCAGACCCGAGTGTGGCAATGGCGAACTCGACAAAGGTGAGACCTGCGACGTCAAGATCCCTGTGGGTGAGCTGGGGGCCTGCCCTACGCGCTGTGATGATGGCATCGCCTGCACCACCGACAAGCTTGTCGCTGGCGGGACCTGTACGGCGTCTTGCGCCACCTCGTCGATCACCCAATGCTCCAAGCTTAGCGATGGTTGCTGCCCCACAGGTTGCAGCAGCATCACCGACCCTGATTGCAAGGCTGAGTGTGGCAATGGCGTGCTGGATACCGATGAGACCTGCGACGTCAAAATCTCCGCTGGCGATGAGGGGGCTTGCCCTACCAGCTGTGACGACAAGGACGTCTGCACGATCGATAAGCTGGTGGCAGGTGGCACCTGCACCGCTGAGTGCTCTTTTGCCGCCATCACCGCGTGCAGCCTTAAGGCTGATGGATGTTGCGTGAAGGGGTGCAACGCCAACACCGACGCCGACTGCAAACCCGAGTGCGGGAACGCCGTGGTGGAGTTGGGAGAGAATTGCGATATCAAGATCGAGCCAGGGCTGAAGGGGGCTTGCCCCACCGCCTGCGACGATGGACAGGTTTGCACCAAAGACGCTCTCGAGGGCACAGATTGTGCTGCTGAGTGTACCACCAAGCCCATCACAGACTGCTCTACCTTCGCCAAGGATGGTTGCTGCCCTGATAACTGCAACGCCAACAC
>JAFCZD010000013.1 GCA_019314525.1 Deltaproteobacteria bacterium | reverse complement strand
AGCTGAACGGGAACCGTCACCTTCCCCTCACAGCCTCATTGGACAAAACATTCGTCGCCATTGACTTCGAAGCCTCAGGCCAACAGTCCGGCGGGTTCAAGCGAAAAGCCGGATATTTTTCGGCAGGTTGGGATGAGATTACGGAGATTGGCTATGCGCTTTTTCGGAGGGGACGCGTGATAGAGAGGGGCTCCACCAGGGTCAAACCTGACGTGAAGGTGGCAAAGGCGGCGGCGAAGCTGACAGGATTGACCGCCCGCAAATTGGCCAACGCCCCACGCTTCGAAGACCCCACCGTCATCGACAAGCTGCTGAAAGTTATGCAGGGGCGCCCTATCGTAGGGCAGGCCTTTCAGAAACGTGATTGGGCATGGCTGCGCTCCGGCCTTGCCCGCCTCGGCGTCGACCTCCCCAAGCCCAAACGCATGGTCCTCGACACCTTCTTGCTCTCCTACGCCCCCGGAGGGCCGAAGAGCGGCAGCAAGCACAGCCTCGGCGCACTCGCCGAACACTATGGCATTAACGTGAAAGGTGAACTCCACGATGCAACCACTGACGCCGAGACCACAGGAAAGGTCTTTCTGGCGCAGATGAAGCAGGCCGGAGTGAAGACCCTCGGTGGCGCGTTCGACGCGATGCACCTCGGGCACCTCGCCCAACGCAAAGCCGTGCAAGCGCGGGCCGAGCTTCAACGTCAAGAGGCGCAGCTCGCCCGCCAAGAAGCAAAAGACCGCAAGGCAGAGCCATGAAGAAACGTCATCTACTGCGGGTGACCTCTTGCCTCGAAGCCTCTCCTCTTGTCAGACTCGTGTGCTCAAGGAGTCATCTACGATGAGCGATGATCGAGAGCGAAGAAGCTGGAAAGATATCGATCGGATGCGTGACGGCAGCTCGCGTCGCGAACCCCGTTCCGAACGTTACCCACGCTCCCAGAAGGGGCAGAAGTCGTACCGCGCGGCCCTCGACAGGGCGTTCAACAGTGGAAAGATCGGTGCGCTCATCAAAGAGCAGACTGAAGAAGAGGGCACCGAAAAGACGCCGGATGATGCCTCGCGCATCAAATTGCTCCACGCGATCAGTACCGCTGAAGACCGCGCCAGCATCACCAAAGCCGTTGACGCCTACCTCGAAAAATACGAACTGCCAGACGACGCGAATGTGCTGGCGAAGGCGGTCCACCACCGCAAAGCGGGGATTCAGCTCACGGCGATGCAGAAGCTCAACGCGCTGCTCGACACAGAGAAACCCAAGCGCGTCCGCGCCCTCGTTGGCCAACTCAAGATGATCCGTGACATGGCGGACGAACGAGAGATGGAAGAGCTCGCCGACCGCTTGATCGACCGCCTGGATTAGGAGGCTGCTCTCGAGGGCTCCATCGTCTTGCGCTCGCGATGCACAAAAGCACCCCAGAGTCGTGCTTGAGCGAGGGGGACCCAGAGCACCAGGAGGTTTCCAAGCACTGGTGCGACAAAGGGGATGGGGAGACGCTGCTGCAACGTCACGGCCAAGCTATCGAAGAGCAGACCAAGGAGCGTCAGGGTGTGCAACGCTCCAAGTCCCTCTGCATAGCGAAACCCAAGCGGCAAGACCATACGCAGCCCGCAGAAGGGGTCCAGCAATGCCCACCTGCGGCGCTCCAATGCGGTGGCAACGAGCCCAGGTGGCCAGACAAAGCATACCCAACCCAGCGCGAGGTAGGCGGCGAGATAGGGCTCCCTGGAGAACCTCAGCGGGCTGATCTGTAGCCGCTCGATGAAGTCGCGCCAGCCCACGGAGAAGTGAACCGCCAGCGCGCCAGGCAGCACCAGCCAGATGGAAATCAGGCAAGCGGCCAGCAGGGGCAAAATCAGAGCGTCCCAGGTGGCGATGTAGTTGCCGAAGCGTGGTAACCGTTGCTTCCCCGCCGTGGCTTTGAAGAAGACCAAAAAGAAGTACGCCAGCCAGCAGAGGCGCGCCAAAGGCAGCGCCAACCAGGCCCCCGGCAGCGGGAACCCAGACGCGCGCTCCAGGGCGCCTAGGAGCAGCGAGAGCACAGCTAAGGCGAGGAGGCTGTCCATATGCGCCACATAGCGCAAGGCTTCGCCAAGCTGCGACAACGCTGAGACGCGGAGCATGGGAGGCCCGCGTTCATCACCTGTCATGAGCCGCTCAACGTGCGCCGGGAAGCCCGTGCACCAGCTCCACGAGCCGCTCCATCCGCACCCGCACCATCGGATCGAGGCGCATGGCTAGCGTGTGCGCCTGGGAGATCTCGGCGAGGATCATGTCGATACGCTTCTTTGTGCCAGGAGCCACGTCAGCGCGCACACGCTTGAGGCGCGCCCTGGCGCCGCCCAGGTGCTGACTGGCGATGCCAAAGTTGTTGGCATACATCTGCACCAAACCACGCAAGAGTTCCTCTTTGCAGCGCAGAAGCCCCAGGTGACGCGCTTGCGCGTCTCTAACCTTCTTCACCTCGGTGGTGGCCTGCTGTGTTGCTTGCTTGGCGGCTGTGGCAACACCACGCGCCTTCTCCGCGGCGGCCTTGAGCGCCCCCTTGCCCGAGGCTCCAAAGCCATAGCCAATGATGAGCCCAACGACCAAAGACGATGCGATCCCAATGGCCATCTTCTGCCAGTTGCTCATGACTGCTCCTGCTTTGTGGTCGGCTCCTATGATGATTAACACATCCCCGTCGTTGGGGGCAAAGACGCCCGCCCCGTCAAACCGATCACGTTGAGTTGCCGCCCTGCGCCAGCACCCGAGCGTCGATAGGAGTGAAAGAGAACGGGCTCTTCAAAGGTGCAATGAGGAGCGAGCGTAACTTCTGACACACCCACAGCGACCAAGCGAGCGGCTGCCACTCGCTGCAGGTCAACGAGGTGCCGCCCCGCGTTGCTCTCCACGGCCCCTTCGATGGCGGAAAAATGTGCCGCTACCGCTGAGCTCACCTCATAAACACGGCCACTCACACAAGGCCCCACAGCGGCTATCAGCTCCGAGGAGGCGCAGCCATAGCTGCTGCATAAGGCCTCCACGCTCGCCTCGAGCACGCCCGCGGCCAGCCCACGCCACCCCGCGTGCGCCGCCGCGATGGCGGGCCGTGCCATAGAGAGGATCAACACTGGCATGCAATCGGCGGTTACTACCCCCAAGGTGATACCGACCTGATCGGTGATCAGCGCGTCCGCTTCGAGGTCTGCGATAGAGCGGGGGGGGTGGCCCGCCGCGACGCGCACCACCTCTCGCCCATGAACCTGCTTGACCTGAAAGAGGCGCTCCTGGGCATAACCAACGCATTGAGCGAGGCGGAGGTGGTTCTCGCGCAGGGCGTTGGCGCTCTGAGAGCCAAAGTCGAGAGGACGTGTGGAGAAGCCGTGCACGACCCCCGGAAGCCGCATGAGATCAGAGTTGGTCTCGCCGCCAGCCATGGGCAGAAGACGTCACTTTGCCGCTCGCCGCAACGCCTCCACCGCCTGCATGAAGTCAGCAGGTGGGGGCGTGACGAAGCGCAGCCGCTCCCCACTGCAGGGATGGTCAAACGCGAGAATGCGTGCGTGCAGCGCCTGCCGATCCAGCGCCTGCCCTATTCGGCGCAAATCCGGATCGCGACCTGCGCGACCATAGACAGGATCACCCAGGAGCCCATGCCCCGCGTCAGCGAAGTGTACGCGCACCTGATGAGTTCGGCCTGTCTCCAACTGGGCCTCCATCAATGTTGCAGCCCCCAGCGCCTCAATTTGGCGATAATGAGTCACCGCACGGCGACCTCGCTCCACCTTGGAGCTGTAGCGCTTGCGGTCTGTCGGATGGCGCCCGTGGAAGGTGTCAAAGGTCCCGCTGGCCTTCGCAGGCCTCCCAACGATGAGCGCCAAGTATCGGCGCTCGATGGTGTGAGCCGCAAATTGTGCCGCCAAGCCGTGATGTGCAGCGTCTGTCTTGCTAGCCACCATCACGCCGCTGGTGAGTTTGTCCAGCCGGTGAACGATGCCTGGACGAAGCTCACCACCCACCCCCGATAACGTCTCGCAGTAGTGGAGCAACGCTCCCACCAAGGTGCCATAACGGTGCCCCGGCGCTGGGTGCACCACCATCCCCGCGGGTTTGTCCACCACGATCAACTCATCGTCCTCGAAGAGCACGTTCAGGGGGATGTCCTCAGCCTCAACCTGGCTCGGCTGGGGCGCTGGCAGCAAAAAGACCACTTCATCTCCTCGCTGCAGGCGGAGCGCTGGACGTGCCACGACTCCGTTGACCTCACAACAGCCAGCATCGAGATGTTTCTTTATCTGGGATCGACTCGGTGGGAGCTGGCGGGCGACAAGGTAATGGTCGAGGCGCTGCCCGCCCTCCTCTTCGCTCACACGAAACTCAAACGCGCAGAGTTGGGTATCCCTGCACAGTGTGTCATCGCGAGAAGTGTTGTGACTGGGCGTACTTACCACATCTTGGACTTGACGTGGCCTTTGGACTTGATCAACACGTCGATGATGGCGCGGTCATAGATATTCATCTTCGAGATGTCCTCCACCACACGACTCTTGAAGAGCTCCCGCCCCTCTTGAATCTCAGCGGACATCACATCAAAGAGGTTGTCGTTCTCGACACCACCGACAATTTTGTCTTCATGATAGAGACTCAGGTCGGACGCAATAGCCCGTGCCAGCTGTCGCGCTCGCTCTGGCTTGTCGATTGGCTTGCGAACAGGCTTGCCCATCTTTATCCCCGCTGTTAGTGACTAGAAAATTCGAGGTTAAATTAACAACCTTCCACTGCCCTGTCAAAGGAAGGACACTTCAGATGTCTGACCAACAAGACAACGCCACAGGCACCAACGGTACCTTTGAAGAGGTCGCGCCACCAGACGGCGACACCGCCGACTTGGAGTTCGAGGCCAGCCCACCCGAGCACGACGAAGACGATGTGTGGATTGAGCCCGCACCCGCCCCGAGCATGGGCGAGCAGCCAGAGGATCCCAAGGTTGACGAAGACCTGGCCCCATCCGAAGAAGCCCCACCCAAAGAAGCCACACCCAAAGAAGCCCCACCCAAAGAAGCCACAGAAGAACGTCCCCGCAAAGGGGCTTGCCAGATCATCGCCTTCGCCAGCGGCAAGGGTGGCGTTGGAAAGAGCCTCCTGGCGACGAGCGTGGGGATCTACCTCGCACAACTGGGCCGAGACGTGGTCTTGGTGGATGCAAGCCTGGGCTGCGGAAATATCCACACGCTCGTAGGAGTCGACAAGGCCGAAGCCACACTCCAGAGCTTCTTCCGTCGTGATATCAAGCAGCTCAGTGATGCAATCATTGAAACCCCATTTCCCAAGTTGGGGTTGCTCTCTGGTATTGACGATGGCATCACAGCAGCCAACCCACGCCCCGCACAAAAAGGGCGGCTCCTCTCCCAGCTGCGGAGTTTGCCCACAGACTACGTGGTCGTGGACACCTCCAGTGGGACTGGCTTCAACACCCTTGATATCTTCCTTGCTTCCGACGTGCACATTGTCGTGACCGAGCCCGAGCCGACGGCCATCGAGAGCTCCATGAGGCTGATGAAGAGCGCTTTCTTGCGCCGTCTCCGCACCCTCGATGGCTTTGACACCCTGGTGGCGAAGGCACAGGAAGGAGCCTACCGAGGTCTGCCCACCCCACGGCAGCTCCTTCGCCAGGCGCAGGCGGATCGCCCTGAGCTGGTGGACGAGATCTGTAAGGCAATGAACACTTTTCGTCCCTTGCTGCTGATCAACAAGACACGCACACGAGCGGACCTCGAGATCGGCCCTGCGCTCACCATCGTATGCCGACGACACCTCGGATTGCCGGTGGAGTACATTGGATATGTCGAACATGAAGACCTTGCCTGGGTCAGCGTGCGCAAGCGGAAGCCGCTCCTGGTGCAGTTCACAGAGGCCAAAGTATGCAAGGACATCGAGCGTGTAGCGCGGCGTATCGCAGGACGCGACAACCTGGACCGCACACTCTCCAGCAATAAAACGGTCCCCCTGGAAGACCAGAGTCATTATGAGATTCTTGGACTTCATCCTGGAGCCCCCGAGGCGGAGGTGCGGAGCGCAGAGCGACGACTGCGTGGGATCTATGACGCTGAGTCCCAAGCCATCTACGGGGTGGTTCCTCCAGACGAAGTGGCTTCAGTGCGTGAGCGTGTAGAGGCCGCCTACGCCACCTTGGTCGACCCAGAAAAGAGCCAGACGTATATTCGGGAGATCTTCCCCGACTGGCAGGCTCCCGAAGAGGAGGAGATGGCCACCAAACAGAGCCCAGAGACACCTGATGTGCGTGAGGGGCTCTTAGAGCGTGAGGATGTCACGCCGCTTCCCCTGCCAACCATGCCTGAGATCCACGCTGACACACCCTTTGACGGTGCGCTACTGCGTGCCGTCCGGGCGGCCCGCGGACTGGAGCTGATGGATATCGCGGAGCAGACGAAGATCTCCATCAGCCATCTTCAAGCCATCGAGGACGAAATTTTCCCAAACCCACCGGCCGCCGTCTATCTCAAGGGCTTCCTCCGCGCCGTGGCCAGACAGCTCAAGCTCGACCCCGAGCAGGTTGTGCAAACGTATATGGAGAGGTTCGAGACCTTCCAGCGTGAGGCCAAAGGGCGCTAGAGGCCACCCCAGAAGCTGTGAGGGTGGTTTCAAATCTCAATTGAGAACGCGAGAGGCTGAATAGGCAGCGGGGAAAGGGCGTCCCACCCGCCATGAGGCCACAATCCCCCCTCTCCATGGTCACCCTGATAGCCACGCTCATGGCGCCCTGCGCAACGCTCGCCGCAAAACGCCCCACCATGCGCGCTGCGCTGCTCTCACAGCCCAAACGCCTCCCTCTTACCCTGACCCAATATCCAGCCCTTCAGCGCAAAACCGTGGGATGGGGGCCGGGAGAGCAGATGACCTTCAGCATTGGGCTAGGCGGGATCGAAGCGGGCCGCGCCTCCCTCAGCATCGGAAAATCTCGGCGCGCGGGCCGGGAGATCAGCGTTCGCGGGCGAGGCGAGAGCAACCTCCCCTCGCTCTTCGCCCTCAGTGAAGAGCTGCTCACCCACGTCGATTTGGCGCACATGCGCCCCCTGCGCTCGTTTCTCACCACCCAACGCGGTGAACGCATCACTGAAACCCGAACCAGGCATCGCCACAGAGGGCTGAGCGAGCAGAGGATTACACGCCGAATGGGCCAAAAGGTCAGCCTGAAACAACGACGAAGAAGACTACCCCAAGGACATCTTGATCTTTTCAGCGCCCTCTTGCTCCTGCGCAGCACGTCATGGGATCAAGGCCGCCGTGTGGAGCTGCATGTGGTCAGTGGACGTAAGAGCTACAGAGTCCACGTTGCAGTCAAAGGTCATGAACGTGTCCGCACACAGGGTCGCATGGCAAATTGTCTCCGCCTGCAAGGCGTGATACGCCAGATCTCCGACGAAGGACGGCCCCTGCGCCACAAGCCCAAGACCTTCACCCTTTGGCTCAGCGATGACGTCGCGAGGATCCCCCTCAGGGCCGACCTTCAGAGCCCTTGGGGACAAATCAAGCTCCAACTGGAGAGCTACCGCCCCTGCGAGCGCGCACTCACAGTGGGCCTGGCGTTGTGAAGATGTCCGCCTGACTCCTATCGATTACGCGCCAAGGTTGTGCCACACTAGAGGGGTGCAGGAGATGGCGTGCTCATTTTGCGGAAAGCGTCGCTCCGAGGTACGCAAGCTCATCAGCGGACCGAATGTATTCATCTGCGATGAGTGCGTTACTCTTTGCGATGACATCATCCGCCAGGACGAAGAACCTGCTGCGGCCCAGTACCCCAAGCCGCAGGAGGTGCAGGAGTATCTCGACCGCTATGTGGTCGGCCAAACCCGCGCCAAACACGTCCTCTCCGTAGCCGTCTACAACCACTACAAGCGCATTTCCTACCGAATACGCCCAGGGGATGTGGAGTTGGCCAAGGGTAATATCTTGCTCTTGGGCCCCACAGGCTGCGGAAAGACACTCCTGGCCCAGGCCCTGGCTCGTAAGCTCGATGTGCCCTTCGCCATGGCCGACGCCACCGCCCTCACTGAAGCTGGCTATGTGGGCGAAGATGTCGAGAGCATCATCAAGACGCTCTATCAAGCAGCGAATGATGATATGAGCCAGGCGGTACGCGGTATCATCTGTATTGATGAAATCGACAAGCTGGCCCGCCGCGGCAGCGCGCCATCCATGAGCCGTGACGTCTCTGGTGAGGGCGTACAACAAGCCCTGCTCAAGCTCCTCGAGGGGCGCAAGGCCTCCATCAGCCCCGAGGGTGGAGCCCGAAATCGGCCCCAACAGGACTTGATCCAGGTCGACACAACCCACGTGCTCTTCATTCTCACGGGGTCTTTCAAGGGCATCGAGGAGATGGTGAGGCAGCGGCTCGGGGGCCAGAACATCGGCTTTGGCGCGAAGACCGAGCGCAAGCTCGATGATCTCAACGAGCTGCGCTCCCGCGTGCGCCATGAGGATCTGATCAAGTTTGGCCTGATCCCAGAGTTCATCGGCCGCATCCCCGTGGTGACCGCTTGCGACGATCTCGACGTCGAAAACTTGGTGGAAATCCTCTGGCGCCCCAAGAACGCGCTCCTGCGCCAATACCAGTACCTGCTCTCGATGGATGGTGTGCGGCTAGAGGTGACGGAAGGCGCTATGCACGCCATGGCCACTGAGGCCTTCCAACGCCGCTCTGGAGCACGCGGCCTCCGCTCGATCATCGAAGAGGTCATGCTCGACGTGATGTACGAGCTGCCTTCTCTCGAGGACGTCGCTGAGTGTGTGGTGGACACAGACACCATCCAAGAACGTGCGCAACCACGGCTCATACGAAAAATGCGGGCGAGCTGAGGGTCAAGACCGCGTTGACATCCCTCGGAGGCACACCTACCATCATCTGGATGCTAAACGAAAACGAGCAGAAGCAACTGCAGGAGGCGCTGGTCCAGGAAGAACAGCGCATTCTCGCCGCCGCACGCAACACCTTTGACCTCAGCCGTGAGGGCGCGGGTGACCAAGGGCGAGACTCCATTGATCAATCCAACAGCGAAGAGCTTGTTTCCACCCACCTGCGCCTGCGGGATCGTGAACGCAAGCTGCTGATCAAGGTACGTGACGCCATCGCCCGCCTCAACGATGGGACCATCGATGAGTGCGAAGAGTGCGGTGAGCCCATTGCCTTCAAGAGGTTACTGGTGCGCCCTGTCACCAACTACTGCATCGCCTGTAAGGAAGAGGCGGAGGAGAACGAACGTCAGCTCACCGGAGCTGAGGACAACTCGTCTCCCGAGTAACACGATAAATTGGCGAGTATTTAATCGCTTCTGCTGGAGTCGTAGGCGTGGAAGGGGTAGAATTCCAGTCATCTTTGATTGGTAAACAGACGGAGGCTAGCCACTAAAGACGGTAGTGTGGCGGCTTCGCTGTGGGGTAAAGTAAGCCCAAAGCATGCGCGGTCCCGAACAAAAATATCGCATCATCGACAAGCTGGACAGCGGCGGCATGGCCGAGATCTATCGCGCCGAAGCCGAGCTGATGCAGGGGATGAAGAAGAAGGTTGCCATCAAGCGCATCCTTCCCCATCTCACCAAGAACAAGAAATTCGTCGCCATGTTCCTTGATGAGGCTCGCCTGAGCCTCTACTTGGACCATGCTAATATCGTTCATGTCTTTGACATCGGCCGTTCGGGCGACACCTACTTTATCGTCATGGAGTATGTTGACGGGCCAAATCTGCGCACCGTCAACGAGACCATGCGTCGGCTCAACGAGCCTGTCTCGATGGAGAAGGCCATCTTCATCCTGATGGAGGTCTGCAAGGGCCTGGGCTACGCCCATGATATGCTCAGCCCCGACGACAACAGCCCGCTGCAAATCGTCCATCGCGACGTGAGCCCGCCCAATATTCTTCTCTCCCGTAATGGCGAAATCAAGCTCGTGGACTTTGGTCTGGCCAAGGCTGCCAGCCAGCTGGAGAACACAGATCCCGGTGTGGTGAAGGGAAAGTTCTCCTACCTCTCACCAGAGGTGGCCAGCGGCGCGCCCGTTGATCACCGAGCCGACATCTTCGCTTCCGGCATTATCCTCTTCGAGTTGCTCACGGGTCGGCGGCTCTTCTATGGAGAGACCGACTACCAAACCGTTGAGTTGGTCCGCCAAGCGAAGATCCCCTCGCTCTCTACGATCAACCCCGCTGTGCCAGCGGAGCTCAACCAGATCGTGCAGCGTGCCCTCGCCCGCGATCCAGACCACCGCTTCCAGCACGCCTACGAGATGCAAGAAGCGCTCGCGCAATTTCTCTTCGCCCGTGGCATGAAGGTCACGAGCCGCGACATCGCCACCATGGTACGCCGCTGTCTCACCGAGCGTGGGGAGAGAAAGCCACCCAACACCCGTGTCAGAGGTCGGGTGATCAACCAGCTGATCCATGAGGAGGTGCTCAAGTTCACCTCTTTGGACAGCTCGGACTTCGATCCGAACGCTGAGGCGAAGGAGAAAGACTCATCGGAGGGGGCAGGCCCGCTCAACCCGCAGGATTTCATCGATCCACGCATTTGGACCAGCGAACTCCCTGCCATTGATGGCAAGTCAGAAGAGTCCCAGCCCGACGCCGACTTCCAAGTGCAGGACTTCCAGCAGGACCTGCTCCCAGAGGTCACCCCCCTTGAGGGAGTGCTCGAAGGGGGACAAACCAACGAGGGATTCCGATTGCCCGAAGAGCCCAAGAGCAAGCCACCCAAACGTTGGAAGGGAGCCGTAACGGCCGTGACGCTCTTCATCTTGCTTGGCGCAGCGACGATCTTCGTCCTGCACTCCATGGGCATGCTCGGCAGTGAGCCTGAAGAAAAGAACCACGATATCATCTACCCCAAATAGGCCCATGCGGCCTCCAGTGGGCTGTAACGCAATAGGTGAGCTCTAACGCAATAGGTGGCCATGTCGCCAAAGAAAGGGGGGAAACGATGACTCAGCACTCATCTTTCGCACTCGGTCCGCGCCCACGCATTCTCGCCGTCGTCCTCGCCGGAGGTGAAGGAACGCGCTTGTGGCCTCTCACAGCGGACCGCGCCAAGCCCGCCGTGCCTTTTGGTGGCAGCTTTCGCATTATCGACTTCGTATTGAGCAATTTCGTCAACTCTGGGATCCATCGCATCAAGGTCCTGACGCAATACAAGAGCGACTCGCTGCTCAGCCATATCGCACGCGGCTGGCGACTCTCTTCGATGGTAGACCACTACGTCGAGCCTGTCCCCGCACAACAACGCTTGGGCAAGCAGTGGTTCCGAGGCTCCGCAGACGCGTTACATCAGAGCTACAACGTCGTCATTGAAGAGAACCCTGACTATGTGTGCGTCTTCGGGGGGGACCATATCTACCGCATGGACGTGCGGCAGATGCTCAACACACATATCCAGCGCAAGGCCGGCATGACCGTGGCAGCTCTCCCAGTTCCCTCTGAGCAATCCCAAGCCTTTGGGGTGATCGAAATCGACGAGAACTGGCGCATGGTGGGATTCGAGGAGAAGCCAACAACCCCGAAGGAGATCCCTGGCCGACCTGGTTGGTGTTTGGCCTCCATGGGCAACTATATCTTCACTCCTGAGGTGCTTCGAAAGGCCCTCAAGGAGGACGCAGAGAGCAACGATTCGGTGCATGATTTCGGACGCGACATCGTGCCCATGCTCTTCCCCCAGCAGCCCGTGTACGTCTACAACTTCCTCGACAATGAAGTCCCGGGCATGAACGAGGATGAACGCGGCTATTGGAAAGATGTTGGAACCCTAGAGGCCTTCATCGAAGCTCATTTTGACCTGACCTCCGTCAAGCCCGTGCTCAACCTCTACAACTACCGCTGGCCGATCCACTCCACCTTGCGACCCATGCCCCCGGCAAAGTTCGTCTTCTCTGATGAAGGCGACCGCATGGGGTTCGCGACGGACTCCTTGGTGTCTCCAGGGTGCATCATCAGCGGTGGTCACATCCAGCGCAGCGTACTCTTCCCCAAGGTGCGCATTAATAGCTTCTCAGAGGTTAAAGACTCGATCTTGATGGATGGTGTCGAGGTGGGCCGCCACTGCAGCCTTCGCCGCACCATCGTCGACAAATATGTCACGATCCCACCCAATACGAAGATTGGGCACGACCTCGACGAAGACCGCGCCCGCGGCCTGCACGTCAGCGACGAAGCCATCGTTGTCATCCCCAAGGAATACTCATTCGGCTAGACCTGATCTTGCGCGATAGCGGCGTTGCTCGCTGCGGTACCTGCTCACTACCTCAGCGCCGAAGGTCTCGCAGCGCTTCCCGCACCTCTTCCGCTTCAGCGCTTGGGGGGTTGAGCTTCAGGTATTTTGCGTAAGCGTCCTGCGCGTCCTTGGTCTTGCCGCGATCAGCGTGGATCTTGCCCAGCCAGTAGTAGCTATCACGAAATCGTGGGGCCAACTCCACAGCCTTGCCCAGGGCGCTGATGGCCGCGGCGGGCTGCTCTAGCTCGTCACGAACCAGCCCCTCCCGGTAATAACCCAGGTAACATCCTCGACATATTCGTCGGGCTTCCTTCAACTTCTTGAGAGCCTCCTCAGGGCGACCATCCTCTTGGAGCGCCTGCGCCCAGTTAATATGAAGGTGAGCCACATCTCGTGGTGAACGTGGGTTGCTGCGCAGCAGTGAGACCGCCTTGGAGAACTCAGAGGCTGCGCGGCGGGGCCGCCCTTGGGCCAACGCCAGCACTCCCCGGGCCTGACTCCACTCGGGCAGTTTTCCAAAGGTGGCCCGATAACGAGAGAGCGAGGCAACTTTGCCTTTGGTCTCGAAGCCATACGCACGCGCCAAGAGAACCAACGAAGCAGGATTTTTTCCTGTTTGGCAGGCGACCTCGAGCTTGCTGATGGCTAGCCTCGCCTCCTCCTGGGCCAAGGCCAAGCGCCCCTCGGCGAGCGCTACGGCAGGCGCCGCCCCGCCTCGTGCCTGCTCCAACTCGCGGCTGGCCGCCCCGAAGTCGCGTTGAAGCGTCAACACCTCCACCAACATCAGCTGCGCCTCCATATCTCCGGACACGGCCTTGAGCACGCGCTGCAGATTAGATTTCGCCTCTGAAAGGTTCATGCTGCCGATATCGAGCCATGCCAGCTTCTTGTTGATGGGCACGAACCATGGATGGGTACGATGCTCCTCGTTCAACGTTTCGTGAGCCCTCTGGAACTCGCCACGAGCCAACAAGACATCTGCCAAGCCGAGCTTGGCCCCCAGCGCCGTGCGGTCATACCTGGAAGCACGGGTGAAGTGGTCCTTGGCCTCGTCGTAGCGCCTCTGTCGCAGGAAGAGCGCTCCAAGTGCCGTCAACACACGGCCATCTTTGGGGTGAGCGCTTGAGAGCGCCTTTAGCCCGCTCTGCGCTTCTTCGAGCCTCCCTTCGGCGGCCAGCACACGAGCCATCGTCAGCTCAGCTTCCACGCTCTTGGTGCGTTTGAGCACCCCCTCGATGGACCGACGGGCATCAGAGATGTTGCCTAACTCGAGCTGAATTCGTGCTTTGAGCAGCGCTGACGCCTCGGAGTCCAACGCTCTGCTGGCCCGCCAGGCAGCCTTGGCACGCCCCTGGAGCAAAAAGATGCGGGCCTGGGCGATACGTGGGTGGGGCCGGTCCCCCATAACCTTCTCCGACCGCTTGGCCATCCTCTCTGCGGATCCCAGCTGAAAAAGGTCGATCAGCACATCAGCCAACAGATCATAGAACGCAGGATCGCTGGTGGGCGCGCTGCCCCTCGCCTTCTCGACAAACGCCCGCGCGGGTCGGATCTTCTTCTCCTGAGCCTTGACCTTGGCCCTCAACGCCAGTGCCCAGCCCCGCTGTCCACGGGAAGCGTGGCTCCGGTATTTCCCGCTGGAAATCTCGCTGAGTAATACGTCAGCCTCGGCCAGATGACGCTGGGAGAGCAACACCCTCGCGCGTCCGAGATGGCTGGTCACATGATCTGGGTTGTGCCGCAATGTCTTCTCGAACCACTTGGAGGCCTCCTCTGGATGACCCATTTCGAGTTGGACCATGCCCACCCAGGCCATGGCCTGGCAATCACGCGGGTTGAGTTCTACAGCCCGGGCCAAATCGCGAGACGCAGACTCAGTGCGCCCCTCGAGCAGAAAGACCCGCCCTGAGAGGTAGTGAATTCTGGCGCTCTTTTTGTGCTGTTCTCGTGCATCGAACGCACTCCGAGCGGCAGCTCGGAGCTTGCCTTCAGCCAGGAGCTGATAGATCGACAGGGCCGCCCGCACCGCGCCACCCTCGCTGCCCTTGGGCGCATCACGCGAGGCCGCAGGGTTGGCGTCACCAAACTCGAAGGGGATCGCAGCGTTCACACGCGCCACCCTCAGCTTCGCTGTGCCATCTTCTTTCCGGCCACGAACAACGTCGGCGAAGCGCTGGGCTGCCTGCTGAAAGTCGCGCAAATTGCCACGGTTGAGCAAGGCACGCCCTTCTTTCAGCTTGCGCTCTACCTGATGCCCAATACGCAAGGAGCGAAAGAGGAAGCCGCCTCCCAAGGCAAGCAGCACGATGCACGCAGCGGCCACGCCTCGTACCCAGCGCTGCTGCCCCGACTCACCCAAGACCAATGTTACCCAGGTCGTGCGCTCAGCCGCTACGGGCGCGCGGCGCCGCCGTTGCCGAGCCTCATCCAGAAACGAGTCATCGAGGGAGCCGTCGTCGAAGGGCTGCGCTCCAGAGCGCCCAACCTCTTTACGGTGCCCACGCCCCCCGGTCTCAACCTTGCTACGATGCCCAGAGCGGCCAGGGTCACTGCGATGTCCGTAGCGCCCCGCCTGACTGCGATCCCGACGCCCACCGGCCTTCGTCTCCCCGGTACCCTCCGCCGCATCATCAATGAAAGGGATGAAGCGCCCGTCGTCTTGCATGGCGGCCGTTCGCCGCGGATGACTCTCGGGAGACTCCGAGGGAGGCTCCAGGCCGATCTCCGCGGAATCGAGCGCCGATGGAACAGCGATGGAGGGAGGAAACGACCCTTCCTCCGAGTTCCAGCCCCATTGGCTTGGAGCACTCCCAGGGAGATGAGTCTCCTGTGGCGCACCAAGCTCATCTTGTGCCGCAGAAGGGACGGGTGCAGAAGGGACGGGTGCACCTGGGCCACTCTCATCAAGGTGAAGGGGTGCATCCAAGGGCGCATTTGGAATCGAGTGAGGGGTCACCTCGTCCAGCCGCCTGGGCGCAGAGGTGTCCTCGAGGCCAGGAAGCTCCTCATCCAAATGAAGTGGGGCAGAGATCGGCTCAAGGGAGCCTCCCGCCGGCGTCGGGTCCTCGATTTCATCGTCCACGAGCGCCCCCGCATCCTCGCCCTCAAAGGGCAACTCACCTCCATCCGGGGCCTCAAAGCCGATGTCCTCGTCATGAAGCTCTTCATCGACCATGGGTGCAGGCTCGGCGAGGTAGAGAGGCGCCTCATCCACACCCTGCGGCTCGTGAAGGGCTTCGCTCACCTCTGCAGGCTCCTGCTCATCGAGCGGACTCAGAACCTCATCAAGGGCGTGCTCGCGACTGAGTTCGTCTTCGGGGAGCAACTCCAGCGCTGAAAGTGGCAGGTCGTAGGTCAGATCGCTTGGATCGTCTGCGCGGTGCATGCGTGGTGCGTCGGGCACCTGATCAAAAGGCGAAGAGACGATGGAGGCGTCGGGGAAATCATCGGGGAGCCGCGCGGTGGGCAAAGAAAGGTCCACTGGACCAGGCGTATTTGGGCCAAGGTCTCCATCTTGACGCTGCCAGCTAGGTGCATCTGAGAGTTCAGCCGTCCCGTCAACGCGAAATGGGGCGGCGCGCCCATCGAACACTCCCGACTCGCTGGTGATCTCACCACTGGGCGGCTCCGCTGCTGCCAGGTTCTCATCCAGGTTCTCATCCAGGTCCGCCGGCCAAAGGGCCACCCCCGAAACCACCTCGGCGGTGGGCTCATTGGGTAGCCGCTCCACCAACTCTTCCACCAACTCCTCCACCAACTCCCGTGCTGGCATCTCCAGTGCTGGCAACTCCGGTGCTGGCATCTCCGGTGCTGGCATCTCCAGTGCTGGCAACTCCGGTGCTGGCATCTCCGGTGCTGGCATCTCCGGTGCTGGCATCTCCGGTGCTGACATCTCCGGTGCTGGCATCTCCGGTGCTGGCATCTCCGGTGCTGGCATCTCTCTTTCCAACTCCGTCACAGAGCCCGAATCGGGGATCGTGGGCTCGGCGCCGAATCCGCCCCCCGGCTCATAGCCGGCGGCAGGGGTCAAATCCAAGAGGTCGGTGCCCGTCGCGGTGACAGTGAGTTCGCTGGTCGCCTTGGGCCCGTGCAGCGCCTCTGCCTCTGGAGAAATTCTCTCGCCCGTGACCTGCTCGCAGGTCAGTGGGACGATGCCCGAGGGGACGCTGCGCCGTCCGTCGTCAACCTCTGTATCCCCGTCATCAAACCGCTCTGCCATCGTCCGGGAACGCTTGGGCGGAAGCCATGATGCCGTCGTATATCGTTCATCATCCTCTTCCTCGGCTTGAATCAGCGGCAGAGACACCTCATATTCTCCAATATCCAGCTCACCTGGCTTGAGACTCTCGTCCGAGGAGGACAATTCACTCAGAGAGATCCGAGCTTCTGCCTCGCCGAGGAGTCGCAGGATCTTCTCGTTCCGTGGATCGAGTTCGCGCGCTTTCAAGAGAGTCGACTGGGCGAGTTCATTCTGGCCACGGCGCAACATCGCCTCTCCACACAGCAAATAGGTCATGCTGTTATGCTTGTCGAGCTCGAGGGCAGCTTGCATCTCCGTGAGGACTTCTTCGAAGCGCCCCAAGGCCATCAGCGCCATACCAAGCACCAAGCGCCCCTCAACGCAGGTAGGCTCACCCAACAGACCGATGCGGCACACTCGGACGGCCTCGCGAAACTGGCGCTGGACAACCAAGACCTTGCCACGCTGGACGAAGTCCGGTGTGTCAGCGTTGCTACACGAGCTTTGACCTGGCCTCTCGAGACGGCTCACGCGGTCTCCTTGGACAACCACTGTGGGGGGGCCCAAGCGAGGCCCCCCAAATACATAAAAAACCCTGACAATTCTAGAAGAATGCCCGCAGTGCCGTCAAATTAGCTCGCGTCGTTCTGCAGAGCGACCACCGGCACCAAGAGAGGCAAGGCGGCCCCAGAAAGAAGACGCTGACGCGCAACCTTCCACCCTTGTTCCTCGTGTTTCCAGCGCTGAGCGATGCGCGTTGTGCGCACTCGCCCCTGATGGAGCCAAAACCAATCGAGCGCCACGACCACCTCGAACTCCGTACCCACCGCGCGCGTTGTGGACACCACACAGCGGGTTACCCGCAGCCCCTTTGCTCTCTCCGCTCGCTGGAGAAACGCTGCGCGAACACGGGGCGGAAGGTACGCGGTCACATAATCATAGCGGGACCACCGCAGCCCATGAGTATACTCGAAGAGGGCCTCATCGAGGCTCTTCTTCTCCTGTTGAGACGCACAAGAAGAGAGCAGCAACAGCGCGACAGTGGTGAAGACCTTCATAGGCGTCAGCGTATCCATGCCAGGCCAGCACGGCAAGTTTGGCATCACTTGCGTGAGCGCAGCTGCTTGAGTTCCGCCAGCCGGAGCTCCCGTGTCAGCAGAAGAACCCCAACATAGACCCCGAAAACCACAACACACTCGCCGAGGGTCACAAGCTTGGAGTGAGTGGGGATGATCTCGCCCACAGCCACCGCCAGAGCGGCCGCGAGCAGCCCCCGTACCAAGGACACCAACCCCAAACCCGCACCAAAACGCCTGTAGAGAAAAACCGCTGAAATTCCGAGGCCGACGGTCATGGCCAAGCTCGTAGCCCACGCCGCCGCCAGTAGCATGCCACCTGCGCTCGTGGCGTGGGGCACCGCGACGATGTTGGCGACGAGGGCCAGCATGGCGGTGATGATCCCCGAGATCAACGTATCTCGCGTCAAACCAGCCCCGTTGAGGATGGTGTTGATGATGGTGAAGAGTGAAAAGCTCACCATGCCGCCCGCCAGGATGCGCAGGGCCTCCCCCGCGAACACATAGCGCTCTGGATACACCACGGCGATCACGCTGGAAGGGTTGGCGATCAATACGCTCGCCACGCCCATCACGAAAAGAAACGAAAGACGCAGCGTCTGCTTCACATAGCTGCGGGTGGTCTCGAGATCGCCCACGAAGGTCGACCGCGAAACCAGCGGAAAGATCACGAAGGCCACGGAAAGGATCGCCTGGTAGGGAATGAACGCCAGCGACTGGGCCGTACCATAATAGCCTGCCACGACGCTCGCCTGAGCGGCCACGCTCTGACCCAGCGCTGGCAAATCAGCCGCAAAGCGCTTGAGCATGATCAAATCCACGCGCATCACGGCGTTGACAAAAAAGGTATAGCCGAAGAGCGGCAGGGCAAAGCGCCACAGCTCGCCCATAGAAGACCCCTCGGTGCCTCGCGCGGGCAGCCCAACCCAAAGCAGCGAAATGACGAGGATCGTCGCCGCCGCGCTAACGAACGCGCCCACGGTACCTGCCACCCCCCAGCCGAGGGCCGCCGCGCCGAGGATCAACGTGGCACGAATCGTCGCGAAGCTCGTGTCAAGCAGCGCCTGCTTGCCGAAGTGGCGCTCTCCGTTCACCGACCCCACGAACACCGCGTAAAACGCGTAGCAGAAGACAATGCCCGCGGAGATGCGATAGAGCCCCACGAGGCTCTCGTCCTTCTGCAGCGCCGCGATGAGGGGCGCGAGCAGAAAATACACCGCCGCTACGCCCCCGCCCATGATCAGCTGGGCCCGAAGCGCGGTCTTCTTCACCGCGTCAGGGCTCTCATCCCCCTGGGCGGTGAACCTGCTGACGGCCTGGATCGTGCCGGTAACGATCACATTGTCGATGACTGACACCAAGCCCACGACGAGCAGGTAGTTGCCCCAATCCACGGGGTTGCCAAAGAGCCGGGGCAAGGTGAAGTAGATCGCGTAGCCAGCGATCATGAAATAGAGCTTGGCCGCGGCGATGTAGAGCACGCCTCGGCCAGCGCTTACGGCTTTCGTCATAGCCTGGGTTGTTAATCGTATGCGCCCCCGAGGTCAACCATCAGCAAAGCGACAACCTCAGTGGGAGCGGATCAGCACCACGCCCAAGAGCACGAGCGCGAGCAAGAGCAAACCATTGACCACGAGCAGCAAACGCGTGAACCAGCGCCCAGGAAGCCTGGACGAGTTGATAGCGGTTCGTCGGTGCTGGTCTGAGGGCATCTCGCGCTCCTCTCGCTGCAATTTCCTGGCAATTGGGGTGATTTGCAGTGAGGTTTACGCAAGACCTTAGTTCAGCTACGCAGGTATGCAAAGTTTGCAACCCTGCACACGGCCAGGAGACCGTTCATGAGCGCCATCGCACCGTCATCTCTCACCCCCACCCCGTCATCTCTCCCCCCCACCCCCCACCCGTCATTTCTCACCACACCCCCCACTCCCCTGCGCTTTGGCACCAGCGGCCTGCGTGGCCTGGTGTGCGACATGACCGATCTCGAGGTGTATATCAATACCAAGGGGTTCTTGCGCTACCTGTTGCAGGGGGGAGAGCTCGCGCTCAACGAGCCGGTCGCCCTCGCGGAGGATCTGCGGGAAACGGATCCCGACACTGGCCTGAGCAGCAGCCCTCGCATCGGCCTGGCGGTGGTGCAGGCAATCCGGGATGCTGGCCTCGAGGCGGTGCACTGCGGCAAGCTGCCCACGCCGACCTTGGCCTACTACGCAGCCTCCCGCGAGGCGCCCATGCCCTGTGTGATGATCACTGGCAGCCATATCCCCGCCAATCGTAACGGCGTGAAGTTCTACAAGCGTGACGGCGAGGTGCTCAAGCGCGACGAAGAGGGAATCCTCGCCGCCGTCGCCGACGTTCGGCGAGAGGAATACGAAAAAGACGCGAACACGTCGGCCTTTGATGCATCAAGCATGCTGAAGATTGTTCCCACCACCACCATGGACGCGATGCCCGCAGAGGCCGCTTATCTCGAGCGCTATCTCTCGCTCTTCGCGGCAGAGGCGCCCCTCACCGACAAACGCGTGGTGGTCTATCAACACTCCGCCGTGGGCCGCGATCTTCTCGTCCGCCTCCTCGAGAGCTTGGGCGCAGAGGTCATTGCTGTGGGGCGCACTGCGCACTTCGTCTCCGTCGACACCGAAGACGTCACCGCTGAGGATCATGCCCTCTTCGCCCGCATGGCCGCTGAACACCACCCCGACGCGATCGTCTCCACCGATGGGGACAGCGACCGACCCCTGGTGGTAGATGAGAGCGGCGTCTTTCACCGAGGTGACGTGCTGGGCGCGGTGACAGCCGCCTTCCTCAAGGCAACCTACGCGGCCGTGCCCATCAGCTGCAGCGACGCCATCGAGGGTTATGTCTCCCAGGCGGGCCTCTCACTGCAGGTGGAGCGCACGCGCATTGGCTCCCCCTATGTGGTCGCCGCGATGAACGAAGCCCTCGCGCGGGGCAGCGACGACGCCGTGGGCTGGGAAGCAAACGGAGGCTTTCTCACCGCCAGCGACTTCGAGCTCTCAGCTGGCACCCTCAGGGCGCTGCCCACCCGAGACGCCGTGCTCCCCATCCTCGCGGCGTTGCTCAGTGCTTCGCGGCGCAAGATCCCGCTCTCTGCGCTCTTCTCCGAACTGCCGCAGCGAGCCACGGGCGCGGGCCTGATCGACGACTTCCCGCGCAAGGCGAGCCAGGCCATCGTCGCGCGCTACTCGCCTTCTGCCTCAGACATCACGGAGGCTCGTTTCGAACGTAGTGCGGACGGCGGCGAGAACGCACGCGATGACAAGAGCAACATCATCATCTCGCGGGAGCCAAGCAGCGCGCCCGAAACCTTGGAAGCCAAAGACGCCCTCCATCAGGAGCTGACGCTCTGCCGAAGGCGGCTGCAACACCACTTCAGCGGCGATCGGGCTTTTGGCCCTGTGATCAAGCTCAACTATGTCGACGGCGTACGCGCGTGGTTCAACAGCGGCGAGGTTGTGCACCTGCGCCCCTCGGGCAACGCGCCCCAGCTGCGCATCTATGCCGTCAGCGACGACGAAGCCCGCACCTCGGCCATCGTTGACGAGGCCATCGGCGAGCCCCATGGCACCCTGCGCCGCATGGAACGGGAGATCAAAGAGGAGCCGGCTCAATGACCCGCAAAGACGATCTCCGCCTCGCCAACCTCGAAGCGTTGCGAGAGCTCATCAGCGCCTCACAAGGCCCACGCCAGGTCATCGCCATCACGAACGGTGGTGACGGCCCCATCGTCGCCGAGCGCCTGCAGGGCGTAGCCCAGGAGATCTTTCGCGCCGATGGTTCCACGCACGTCTTCGCCCACGAGGAGCGCACCCGGCGCGGTCAGCTCCTCGGCCTGCTCGACGCGCAACAAGCTGTGCAAGCTCAAGGCTTCAAACCCGAAGGCGTGGCCCTGGGCATCATGCTGCCGGGCAAAGGCACGCGCCTCAGCCCGCTCACCCAGCGCTTGCACGGCATCAAACCCTTCTTGCCCATGCTGATCCGGCGCCAAGCGGCGAGCCCTTGGCTCAGCGGCGCGAGCGCCTCACTCTTTTCCTGGGCCCTGGTGGCCCACCACCTCGAGAGCATGGGCTTTTCGGGCGTAGCCTGGAAATGGGGCGACGAGCCGCAAATCCCCGCCCTGGACCTTGGCGCCCTTGGTCTCGACCTCTCCCACACCGACGCCCTGCGCTTTGGCTGCGAGATCACGATCACCGAGGACTTGGCGCGCAACAAGGAGTGGCTGCTGCGCGACGCCGAGAGCGCTGAGCTCAAGCTCCAGGTGCGTCGCCGCTCACGTTCTGAGCTGCTCTCGCGCTTTGAGCTGGCCGACACCCCCAAGGCCAAAGCCCTGGTGCACATCGGCAGCCCCGCGCTCTCCTACGTATTCCTCGAGGAAGCTCAGCGCACCTTCGGCGAGATGAAGGGCTGGCTCGACGTCGACGGCTATCTCTTCGAAGCGTTGACGCACGAAGAGGACGCCTGGCAGGCCGAAGCTGCCCGTGACCCAGGGCTACGCAAGCTCCTCGACGAGCGCCCCGATTTTTATGAGAAGGTGCGAGAGCTGAAGGCGCGCCTCGAACAACGACGCGGCCGCGCGCTCTCCATCAAGGTCATCGATTTCGGCGCTGGCCTCTATTGGGGAGACATCGGCCAGCTCGCCAAAGCTCGCGACGGTTACTTGCAGCTGCTGGACGTTGGGCCCGAGGGCAGCTTCGCACGCCAGCTCGCCGCCGTGGCCGAGAGCACACGCGATCCCCAGGGCAACCTGGTCATCGGAGAGTGCCGCGTGCCCATGGATGGCTCCGTGCGCGATTCGTTGATCATCGAGAGCGTCATTGAAGGCACCGCCCAAATCGAAGGATCCGTGATCGTGGACTCACGACTGCAGGGTGTGCAGGCGACGCGCGCCGTCGCCTTCGAGTGCACCTGCCACGACCTCGCCCTCGACCAGGGCGCCTTCGCCTTTCGCGCCGTGGGAGACGCCATCAAGGTAGCTGCCGAGCATGTGCTCACCACCCTCCCGGTGGACCCCACGGACCTCGAGCAAGGCCTCGAGCACCTCATCTGGGACAGCCGAAAAGACCCTGGCACGCCAGAGGCTTATGAGGAGGCACACGCACCCAACCGCCTCTCCTT
Source organism: Deltaproteobacteria bacterium (assembly GCA_019314525.1). Taxonomy (GTDB): domain Bacteria; phylum Myxococcota_A; class Polyangia; genus JAFCZD01. Next base: position 9,362 of record JAFCZD010000013.1, on the reverse strand, counting down.
CGCGGAGAAGTTTGCACAGATGCGTCAACGCGAAGTAACACCGGACGCGATCGAGGCTGCGATCGACGCTCGCTACAGGACGCTCTGAATGCGCGCCATGCCTTCCCTTGCGCTGGCTATTTCACCTGAGCAGGCACCGCAGCGAGCGACGCAGCTATCGCGCAAGATCAGTCCTAGATGGGAGCGGTCTAGCGAACGATCAAGAACACATCACTAACATAACCCACGGCGCCGTAGTCGAGCGCCAAGACCTTGATGCGCGTGGGCACACCCTTGGGAATATGCGAGGTGAGGTCGATCTCCCCAGCGCGGAACTTGAACTTATTGCCCCCGAGGCGCGCCACAGGCCGCCCACGATGGGTCACCGGGTCCGCCGCGCCCACAACAAAACGAGCCCCCTTGCCTCGCCGACCGATCTTTATGTAGAGGAAATTATCGACGCCAAAACCCGCCGTGCCCGCCTTGTTGCCCGCGAGAAAACAACGCTGCCCAGGCTGGACGGTAAGCGTGCGCGTGGCCGCTGAAGCCATATGGTAGGGCACGCGATCAAATTGATTCGTGGCAACGCGCAACCTGCGATAGCGGTTGTGCTTGAAGTTGCTGGAGCTCTGCTTGGCCACCGCCCGAAAGAGCCGAAAGGCTTGAGCAGGACGGGCCACAGGCGGAGGCGGAACATGGGGGCGCCCAAATCCACGACCACAGGTGAGCACCACTCGCTTGCGAAAGCCCGCCTCGGGCGCCACCACGGCGCGTCGTAGGTTCGTGGTGCCACTGCAACGCCACTCGGCGACGTAATTCTTGCCGCAGCCACGGCGCGGATCGCCGATGACCCGATAATCGATGGTGTAAGAGCAGGAGCGCTGCCCCTGACACGCCTTACGCAGATGCCTCGTCTTGTTGCCGTGGCGAGCGCCACAGTTTTGGCCATAGGTGCCAGAGACGACTCGGATTACGCCGTGGCCCGCATAACCGGTCCCATGACCGTGTCCGGTACCCTGGCCCGTTACGTGGCCACCTTGGGCGCCACAGGAGAGCGTGACCTGCTTGCGGAAGCCCGCCTCGGGTGCAACCACTGCGCGCCGCACCTGGCGCTTGCTGCCACAACGCCACTCGGCGATGTAGTTTTTGCCGCAGCCACGGCGCGGATCGCCGATCACCCGGTGGTCGATGGTGTAAACGCATGAGCGGCGCCCCTGACAAGCCTGACGCAGGTGCGCGGTTTTGTTGCCGCGGTGGGTTCCGCAATTCTTGCCGTACGTCCCGGCAACGACCTGAATCGTATCTCCTCGGGCCACCGGGGGGCGTGGTGGCGCCGAGCCAAGACGCTGAATGATCGCCAAGCGGCAAGCGATACGCTCATAGCGCTCGTGCGCGCCATTGACGCTGAAGTTGAGGTGCGTCGGTCGCCCTTGGCCAAGCTTCGCGACGCGCTGCCGAATTTGCGCCATGGGGACGAGGTTCTTGGGCCCCTTATAGACTGTCTTCCAGAAGCCGCCCTTGTAGCGCGCGTGGATCGTCCAATATTTGAACGTCCCTGAGAGCACGCGGTAGCCCACACGGTCGTTCACGCCGAATTTGTTGTATTTCACGGCAGCGTAGGTGCCGCCGCGACGGTAGCCTCCTCCTCGGCCATCATTGGTGACGACAGCGATTTGCCCAGGGCTCTGAGCGGGAGGAGGCGCTTGGCGCGGCAGGCGCCGGATCGCCAGGCGGCACGCGATGGGCTCATAACGCTCGTGGGCACCGTTGACGCTGAAGTTGAGGTGCGTGGGCCGCCCGCGGCCGAGCTTGTTCACTCGGTGTCGAATCAACTTCATGGAGAGGTTGTTCTGGGGCCCCTTGTAGACGGTCTTCCAGAAGCCACCATTGTAGCGCGCGTGGATCGTCCAATACTTGAACGTCCCCGAGAGCACCTGGTAGCCCACGGTGTCCTTGGCAGAAAATTTGTCGTATTTCACCGCCTTGTAGGTGCCCCCCCGCCGATAGCCACCCCCGCGACCGTCGTTGGTGACGACCCCGACGCGTTCGGCACGGACCTCGCTTACCAATGAAAAGAATAGGGCCGCTCCTAGAGTGGGCGTGATCAGCAGACGCGCAGATCGCATGGTCAAACTCCTTGGGTTGAACCATTATTCACTCAGATCGCAGCAAGGGTGTCAATCGGGACCAGCGGTGTATTGGAGGATAGAATGCGGAGGGCAAGGGGAGCCGCCGCCAACGTCATGGTTGGATCAAGGCGCGCTCTTCGAATTTAAACCCTTGCATGGAGGGGGGCTGAGCGACTGAGCGACTGAGCGACTAACCGGCGTCGTTCACGGCGTCCTTGAGGGATGGGCTCGCCTTGAAGGTCACAACACGCCGCGCGCTAATGGTGATCTTCTCCCCACTTTGCGGGTTGCGCCCCACACGCGCCTCTTTGTCACGTACAACAAAATTCCCGAACCCTGCGATCTTGACCGTCTCGCCCCCTGAGAGGGTGTCCTTGATCGTGTCGAAGAGCGTCGCGACCAGCGCGGCCGCCTCCTTTTTGGAGACGTCATCGAGCTTTTCGCAGAGGGTGTCGACGATGTCGTTTTTGGTCATAGTCATCAACGATTCTCCACTCCAACATTTCTGGAATCAGCCTGCCACATGCTCCTGTGGAGTTCGGCCAGCCCAGAAATCAATCTATGTCCTCATCGATTGTGGCAGATGGCACGGCCTTCAAATCCTTGCGTGCAACCTTCCAGGCGCGCTGCATGATCCACGACAACGAGCGGTCCAAGCGGGAGGCCTGCTCTCGAATCTCTTGCAACATCTGCTCAGGGAAATACAAGCTCTGCTTTCGTTTGTCTGATGTACTCATTTCGTTCCCAACTCTACCAACGCTTGGTCATCATAGCGGCCCTCATCATAGCGGCCGTCATCATAGCCACACCTGGGCCGTTGGGAAAATCATCGCGCAACGACACGAGGTGGTCAACGCCCCAGACGTTTTCTTGGTTCGGTCATTCACTCTCGAGCCGCCGTGTCCCCATCGGTTGACAAATTCGTATCCCAAAAAGCTTCCAGAGATTTTGACCGACACGGGTGGCGAAGCTTCTTCAGCGCCTTGGCCTCGATCTGCCGAATGCGCTCCCGCGTCACGCCAAAGTCCACCCCCACCTCCATCAGCGTATGGTCCGAGTTCTGGTCGATTCCAAAGCGCATACGCAGGATCCGCTCCTCCCGTGGCGTGAGCGTCGCGAGCACTTTGCGCGTCTGCTCGGCCAGGGCCAGGTCCTCCACCACATCCGAAGGGGCGACGGCTGTCTTATCCTCGACGAAATCACCGAGGTGACTGTCTTCCTGCTCTCCCATGGGCGTCTCGAGGGAGATCGCTTGCTGGCTCAGCTTGAAGACCTTGCGCATCCGATCGGGAGATAGCTCCATCTTGGCGGCGATCTCATCGAAGATCGGCTCTCGCCCCAGCTCTTGAACCAAGATGCGGCGAGCCCGGGACAACTTGCTGATCATCTCGTGCACATGCACGGGCAGCCTGATGGTGCGTGCCTGATCCGCGATAGAGCGCTGAATCGCCTGACGGATCCACCAGCTCGCGTAGGTCGAGAACTTGTAGCCACGCCGGTAGTCGAATTTGTCGACAGCCTTCATCAAGCCAATATTGCCCTCTTGGATTACATCGAGGAAAGGCAGGCCGTTATTGGCGTACCGCTTGGCGATACTGACCACCAAGCGGAGGTTGGCCTCGACCATCTTGGCCTTGGCGCGCTCCCCAACCCTGCGCCCCTCAGCGATAGCCAGGGCGACCTCACGTAGCTCCAAGGCCGACAAAGAAACGTGCGCTTCCACCTCCTGGACCTCAGCCTGGGCGGCCTTGAACCGACGCGCCAGCGCGGCGAGCTCGTCCCCGCTCAAGCCGAGCGTTCTCTCCACACGGCGACGCGCAGCTGGGGATTTCTCCACCTCGCGCGCGGTCTTCTGCAGCTGCAGCAAGGACATGCCCGTCTGCGTGAGGATCGCGCCGACAACCTCTTCTGCTTTGCCCATGCGGTGCTGGAAGACCCTCAGACGATCCGAGATGGCGTCAACCTGTTTATGGCTCAAGGGCAACTGGCAGAGGTGCTCCACCATCTCGGCGCTGGTCTGCTCAACCTGTTGCTGCAGCTGGCGCCGGCGCGTCTTGCTCAAGCGCCCATCAGAACTCTTAGACCGTAATTGCGCGTTGCTACGGTCCAAGCGGTGGACTTTCTCTATCACCGCGCACACACGATCGATGTGCACTTGCTCGTCCACGGACTCGTCATCGTCGTTGACGCTTTCCACAACGTCCTGGAGCCGCAGGGTGCCCTTCTTCAGCCCGTCAGAGACCTTCTTCAGCTCTTGGGCGGCAAGAGGTGTGCAAAGCGCTGCCTGGCGTACCTCACGCTTTCCCTCTTCGAGGCGCTTGGCGATCACCACCTCCCCTTCGCGGGTCAAGAGCTGGACCGTGCCCACCCGGCTCAAGTAGAGGCGCACGGGATCGAGCCCATCATAACGCTCGTCCGAGCCCTGCGCTTTGGAAGCCGGAGACGATGATGCGGCAGGGACCGCCTGACCACCCTTGCTCTTTGGCTGACCTCGCATCGTCACTATCCCTTAATTACCGTGCCCTTCGGGCGGCAACGTGCCCCGAGTATGCCAGCTCCTGATGAAAATGCCCGGAAAATGTAGGTCTTTCACTTCGAGGTATCTTACTGTGGCGTGCTGAGAGATCGGCGACGGGTCTGAAGAAGACTCTTCTGCTCGGGTGCCATCACATGCTAGAGGTTCACAGCACAAACGCAGTCAAGGACAGCCTATGATAAATGAGTTGCTAATATGAGCCCCCGCGTACGCCCCACCTTCGCCAAGCGCCAACGCGAAAACGCGAAGAAGGAAAAGAAGAGCGAGAAGGCCGAACGGCGCGCCCGCAAGCTGGCCGAACGCCAGGACCGCCCAGACGGAGCCCCCGAAGAGGACCCAGATCTCGCCGGCATAGTCGCTGGGCCACAGCCCATCCCCGAAGAGGACGAGTAGGGCGAGGGTGATCAGGTGATCAGGAAGGTTTCTCCTCCTATCACCTCTCGTTCCGCTTATGCCGGCGTGCGGCTGCGAGCACATGCTCCTTCAAGAGGTAGTCAAAGCCCGCCTTGTCCAAGCGTAGCACGAATTCGTCGTTGCTTTGCCCGAGGGATCGCGCGGTGGCTTCGATGTTCCAGTGGCAAGCCGCCAGCATTTTCAAGAGATAGGCCCGTCGGGCTTGCGCGGCAGACAACCTATAGGTCTTGAGATATTGCAGCGTTCCGTCGTCGTGCATGATCACCTCGCCGAGGTGATTTTCCTCCTTGAGACGAAGGTCCGTAGAAAAGTGCTGCATGCTGAAGGGGCCGAAGCTGTAGACAACCTGCGCCGTCAGCTCACGCTCCAACAAACGATGCCCCATCTCCTCTTGAAACGTCGCCCACGCCGCGCGCATAGCGGAAAGCTCCCCACGAAGCTGCCCCAACGATGAAACCTTCGTCTCAGGCAGCGCACACTCCATCCGCTCGGCCGTTGCCTGCAACCCGTAATACACCAGCAGTTCACCATAAAAGTCCTCGATCAACGACGTGTGCAGGGCGCGATAATCTTCGGGGTGGGGCACCACGAACGCCGCACCCAGCGCGCCTCCGACATAGAGCAAGATCCCCACCTGGCCCTCATGAATCTCAAAGATGCGCAGGGCATCGCTCAAGCCCGGCAGGCCAGCGCCCGAGACGGAGGTCTCCACACGGGGGCTAAGGCCCGTTGATATCGCACCCTTGGAATACTCCCCCCACGCGATCTCCGGCCCGCCAAAAAAATGCGCGAGGTAGCCCTCCATGGCCAGGTGGAGCGGCAAAAAGCGCAGCCGAGTAGGCTCTTCCCGGCGTACCATGCGGTGGGCGAGCTGCACCATGCCCGCGCTGGTCTGCACGTGCTTTCCATCACGATGCCTCACCTGGGTGCCAAAAGGCACGATGGGGGTTCCGTCTGTGCTCCATTCAGCGACGATGCCGTGGGGAACAAACGACCAATGCGCGGCGTTGCCCACATCTACGGCCATGACATCGGCGGTATACTCCCGTTTTGTCAGTCGAAGATCGTCGCGCACCTCTTCGCGCAAAAGAGGCACGAGCCGCACGCCACCCCACGATTGCGACGGCGCAAAGCTCAGCCCCCGCAATGCCAGCGCCGTGACCGTTTTCGACTGTGCTCGTGACTTCGCCATCTACGCTGCCCCCTTCAACAGGTCTTGCACTCGAAGCGCCAGGTAGGCCTCAAGCTCGCCGAGGGGCGCAGACCCGCTCGCGAAGCGCGCGAAGCCCAACATCGTGGGGATGTCCTCGGCGTCACGAACCCCCACCGTGGGTATGGCGGCGCCTATGGCCCGCGGCGCATAGTTTTCTGCATCGAAGACCGGGTTCATGTGCACGATCTCGACCCGCCCTTTGGGATCGAGGTCGCGGCGGTATTTTCTGGCGACCTCGGCTGCGCCCAAAGGCGGATCGTTTTCAAAACCATCAGAGATGATCACGATCAGATCGGGCGCCCAATCCAAGGCGTCGAGCAGAGGCGTCGCGAGGTTCGTCTGGCCTTTGGCTCGGACAAGGATGTCGTCGCCCACGTGGGGGCTCCAGAAGGCGCGATACGCTTGAGACGCTTCCCCTAGGAGGAAGCTCGCGGCCAACGCCACGCCCAGGGGCCGGCGGCGCTTCTCGGACGAGCCCGCCGACGAATAGCTGCTATCGAGCACCGTGGCCACTCTGCCCAGGCGAAGAGGCGCTCGCCGCAGGGTACGCGCGGCTGCTTCCCGCATGGCCGCCGAAAACTCTGCGCAGCGTTCGCGTCTTTGGGCGATGCTCTGCGCGAGGATGTAGAGCGCCAGCTTCGTCAAAGGAATGCGGCTGAAATCCACAGAGGGCGTGGTGGCGCCTGAGCGTGCGGCGCTCTTTTGTACGCGGAGCTTTTCCCCCATGGTCATCTTGTCTGCGATGCGCGCGAGAAACTCGTCACGAGGAACGCCGTGTTTTTCAGCCAATCCCTCGGCGACGGTGAAGGGCAACGTGTATACCGCCTCCTTGCTGTAGTGGGCCTGGCGAAAGCGCTCAAGGAGATCGGTGTTGAATCGCGCCTGCTTTTTGAGATCGAAGAGGAAGGCGCCAAGCTCTCCTGGCAGCTTCAGGTGTGCGTGGGCGGAGGCGGCGCGCACCTTGCCTCGGTATTTGATGGCGTCGAAGATGGGGTCCTTGCGTTCACTCAGATATTTTCGAATCGTGGCCCGGGTCCGGCGATTGTTGACGCGACGCTCTCGGAGGGTGGCAAAGAGCGAGAACACACGCTGAGGAGGCAGCCGCTTCAACGCGCCGGCGATGAGCGCGCCTTCCTCCCGGCGATCCGCCCCGTTGTTGGGCGCACCCACCTGCAGCAAGTTCAACGCGATCAGAGCTTGGTTGAAGTGATTGATGCCTCCAGCGAGGGTGCGCGCGTAGAGCCGCCGATAGTTTCCGAGGATGTACTCGTGCAAAAACTCGATGGTGATCGCTTGGCTTTCGCTGGTGCTGTAAAACTCCTGCTGCCGCGTGCAGGCGAAGCAGGCGTTGATGAACATGACGAGGTCTTCGCGCTCAACGCGCTCAACGCGCTCAACGCGCTCAACGTGTTCTTTTCGCGCCTTCCAGCTCATGGGTACCACCCTCGTTCAAGCGAAGAGGGCGACGCTCGGGGAGTAAGCGACGCGACCGGCTTACTAGCTGCAAAAGCTATTCGGAAGTCACGCCAGAGTCCCACGAGCGCCGCCCCACACCAAACTGCTACTACAATGCGACGCGGGTCGCGACCTCTTTGTCGCGAAAGCTACTATCCTTCGGACGGCCTGCGGCCCCCGCAGGTTGTCCGCTGAACAGCGCCAGGCAGCGCTCAAATCGCTTGGGCCAGTTCACGCTGCACCAGCTCCTGGTTGAGGTGTCTGCCCTTGGCGAAGATTTTCCCTTCGTCGCGAGCTCCTGGCTCAAAGAAGACGTGAGCGGTGGCGCGTCCGTCGTGACCCAGGGTTACGCTCTTGAGCATCACGAACTGCACTGCGGCGAGGGCATCTTGCACAAAGGCCTGCGCGTCTTTTCCCTTGGCTTGGCTTAGGGGCGGCGCCTGAACCAACGCCAACCGGATGCGTTGCCGCTTGTAGAGGTGGAAGCCAAGGTCGAGCATCACCATCAGCGTCTCGCCGTCGATCACCTGCTCCACTGTGGCCTTGTAGACACGGTGAGCGTTGCCCGGGCGAGGCAGGATGGTGACGACCTTCTTCTGCCCAGCGGCTCCTGACCTGTCGGGCAGCATGCGCAGGTGGCTCTCGCTGCGGATCGCTTCCATGAGCCTGTCCTGTGTCCATTGATGCGTCAACGCTTGCTCCTCATAGAAGGCGCGAATGTGCGGGTCTTTCACCACCAAGAGTTCGCGGTAGTGGGCCCAACGCAGGCAGCGCTTCGCGGGAGGCAGCCGGGGGTAGAGCTTCCCAAAGGCCACCGCCTGCTGGAGGAGGCGCTCGCGGACGCCGAGGTCCCCGGCGAGGCGCTGCATCAGGGCGCTGGCGTAACCGGCGCGCTCGGTGAGCTTGGCCTTGAGGATGCGCGTGCCCAGGGCATGGTAGGCACCAACTCCCGTCCGGCGACCGCTTCAGCGCGCTGCTTTCCGACGACGAGGAGCTTACGGAGATCGCGCACGAGAAGCTCGTATGTGCGCTGTGAGAGCGTGATCTTGCGGCGGTTACCTATGGGCATGGGCACCTCGGACTTCTGCGGTTCCGCCCCTGGGGTGCGGAACCGGACTTCTGCGGTTCCGCCCCTGGGGTGCGGAACCGGACTCGCAGCATGATGGCCTACTCGTGGGTTCATGGGCAACGATGTGAAGTGATTTAGCGTTCAGCAAGAGAGTCAAGAAGAATGCCCACGCGTGGACCGACCAAGTACGGGGCTAGGCCGTGTCGCAGGGCCCACACGATGTCCTGCATAGGGGTTTCTGTGTCCCTAAACGCCTTTTGGGATCACTTGGCCAGATTGGCTAATTTGCGCGGAAGAAGCGGGCCGCCGTGCCACCGGAGCCAATAGCCATGCGCACTGGTCGCATGCATTTTGGGCACCGCGCCATCGATCGTGATCCTATCTGTCGTCTTTATGGGCCTATCCCTTCACGCAAACCACTTGGCGCAACGTATGTACGGCTTCGACCAAATCTTCTTGTGCCTTCATCACCGCTTCGATGGGCTTATACGCCATGGGTGTCTCGTCGATCACCTCATCGTCCTTGCGGCACTCGATGCCCATGGTGGCCTTGACATGCTCGCCCAG